>JBJOHB010000196.1:0-6306 GCA_046047915.1 Cyanobacteriota bacterium | reverse complement strand
TGTCCCGCAGCTGTGAAGCGCTTGCCGCGGCAAGCGTCAGTCAGAACGCCCGCCAGGTTTCACCCCGACGAGGATCGACCATGACCCATTTGACTCGCGCAGGCCAATGGCTGCGGGCAGGTGCGCTGGCAACGGCGCCCGTGATGATGCTGGCACCGCTGGCGCCGGCCCTGGCCCACCACCCCTTTGGCATGCGCGACGGGGCCGATCTCAATGGCTGGCAGGGTCTACTCAGCGGCATAGGGCACCCCCTGCTGGGCCCTGACCATCTGCTGTTTCTGCTGGCCCTGGCCTTCGTCGGACTGAAGCGACCCCAGGCCTGGACCGTGCCACTGCTGGCCGTTGGCCTGGCCGGCAGTGGCCTGGCCCAGGTGGTGAGCCTGCCGGCAGCCATGACCGGTTGGGCCGAGGCGCTGACCGCCTTGAGCCTGGCCCTGGAGGGCCTGGTGGCCCTCAGCGTGCTGCCGGCTGCCTGGTTGCTGCCCCTGTTTGGCCTGCACGGCTTCCTGCTGGGGGGCACGATTGTCGGCGCTGAACCGACACCGCTGCTGGCCTACTTTGCGGGGCTCCTGCTCGGCCAGGGAGCCCTGTTGCTGCTGGTGACTGGCCTGTCCCAGCGGGTGCTGGGCTGGCTCGGGGCTGACGGACGTCGGCTGGCATCTGGCATCTGGATCGGCATCGGCTGTGCGTTTGCCTGGGTGGCCCTCATTCCCTGAGGGCCCCAGGCTCAAGAAGCCAACTCGCAACAGTGGCGGAATGATTGATCACACAAGAATGGTCACACCACTGGCATCGAGGACGATCAAGCGAACCTGATCACGAACTGTGCAGTTGAAAGCAGCATGCAGCACGGTGTGACATCACCATGAGGCCGTGCTCTTTTGACACCTACCGTGGTGCCCAATGCAACATGGCGTCGCAACACAGATGAGCAACAAGTGCTTAAGGTCAAAAAAGCACAGCTGATCCATGATGCCCTTGACTGCTGTCCAACAAGGACAGAATGTTCAGATCTTGAATCTTCCCCACAATCAGGCGCTGCAAAAACGCCTGGCTTCAATGGGTATTAGGCCTGGCTCTAAGGTTCAAGTATTACGGCGTGGTTTGCCCGGCGGCATTCTGCATGTGGCCAGCGGGGTGCTGGAATTCATGATTCGCCATGACCACGCCCACGAGATCGAAGTCAGCCTCGACAACGTCAGCCAAGTGCAGGCCTGAATGGCTGTTTGGCTGTCATTCAGTGGCAGTCAGACACAAACCAGTCGGTGATCTCAGCCTAACCCTCCAACAATCGTGAGCAGCCAACGGCCGCCCTGGTACACCATCAGTGCCATCACCCAAGCCAGGCCCAGGGACCAGGCCAGGGACATCAGGGCAAACGCACGGCTTTTGGATTCCTGCAACTGCGCTGCAACCGTTCCCAAACAGGGGGTGTAGAGCAACACAAACGTCATGAAGCTCAAGGCCTGCAAGGGGCTGATCGCACTCTGGATCGCACCACCCAGGTCAGCTTCTGTGGTCCTGTAGATCACCGCCATGGCGCCCAGGAGAATCTCCTTGGCGATGAAGCCAAAGAACAGCGACACCGTGAGCTCTGGGTTCATGCCGATCGGCCCGAGCACAGGCTGAAACAGCCGGCCGATGCCTGCTGCCAAAGTGGTGCCCGATCCAGCGGCAGCGCCAGGGGGCAGGTTGGTCAGCAGCCAGATCGCCGCCGCACCGACAATGATGAACACCCGGGTCGTGACCAGAAAATTGAGCATCGAAGTCCAGCCCCGCCGGATGATGGTGCTGAAGCTGGGCGACCGGTAGGGCGGCAACTCGAGCACAAACGCCTCCTTGCTCGGGTAGGCATGTTTGAAGATCAGGCCCGTGATCACCGCCGCCACAAAACTGAGCAGATAGAAGCTGAACAACACCAGCCCCGGTGCCCACCAGGGCCTGGGGAAAAAGACGCCAACCAGAAAGACATAGACAGTCAAACGTGCCTGGCACAGAGCAAAGGGGATGCACAGCATCGCCAGCAGACGCTGGGCCCGATCACGGATCACGCGCGTGCCCATGATCGAGGGCACATTGCAGCCAAAGCCCATCACCTGCAGCACAAAGGAGCGGCCATCGAGACCCAGCCAGCGCATGAAGCCATCCATCAGAAAGGCGGCACGGGGCAGGTAACCGGAGTCTTCAACGATGCCCATCAGCACATAGAACACAAAAATCAGTGGCAGAAATGTGGCCACGGTGCTGACACCGAGCCAGATGCCATCGAGCAGAAAGCGCTTGAACCAGTCAGGAGAGCCGATCAGGTTGAGCCCAGGCTCCAGCCAGCTGCCCTGGATCCAGTCAAGGCCGCTGCCCAGCAGGTCCTGCAGCGGCGTGGTCACCGCATAGAGCACCTGAAACACCGCCAGCACAATCGCCAGAAACAGCACCACCCCCACCAGCGGATGCAGCAGCACACGATCAAGCTGGCGGGTGCGGCGGTTGAGCAGACGCTCAGGCAGGGTCACGGCCGCTGCCACCAGCTGCTGCTGCCAGGCCTCGTCGATCTCTGGTTCGAGGTTGAGGCAGGCCGGCTCGATCGAACGGCCAGCGGGCAGGCCTTCGCCCAGCTGATGCACCGCACCTAGCAGGTCGTGAATGCCCTGGTTGCGCTTGGCACTGATCGGCAGCACCGGCAACCCGAGGGCCGTGGTGAGGGCCTGATCGTCGATGCGAATGCCAAAGCGCTCAGCCTCATCGCTCATGTTGAGCGCGGCCACCACCGGCAGCCCCATGGCCCGGATCTGCAGCAACAGGCGCAGCTGTGCGTTGATCTGGCTGGCATTGAGCACCACCAGAACGAGATCGGGTGGGGTGTTGCGCATGAAGCGCTGCACCACCGCCTCGTCTTCGCTGCTGCCGGTCAGATCGTGAATGCCCGGCAGGTCAACCAGGGTGTAAGCGGATCCGGCCCGATCGTCCGGCAGGGCACCCCGCAGCAGTTCAACGGTGAGCCCGGGCCAGTTGGCGATCTGGGCATTGCCGCCGGTGAGGCGGTTGTACAACGTCGACTTGCCGGTGTTGGGCATGCCGATCAGAGCCACGGTGAGCTCGCGCTGCAGCGCCCCTGAGCTGGGAGCACGACGGCGCCGACGCTGCCGTTCAGCGCCGCCGCCGCCATGGCAGCCAGCCGCAGGCCCGGCCTCGGACTTGCCCATCGCGTGTTCTCCTTGGGGAAACGTTGGTTTGAGAGGGTCGTTGGGACCAGAGATGTGGGATCAGCCGGCGGCCTGGGCGCCAGCGGGGAAACCGCCGCCCCCTTTGACATAGGCCAACGCGGTGCCCTCCAGGAATTGCTGATCCAGAAGCAGCAGCGCAGCGCTGTTGTCACCGGCCAGACGCAGCCGCTTGAGCACGAATCGCGCCTCGGCCTCCTCTTGAAGCTGCTCGGCAATGAACCAATCGAGCATGGCGGTGGCACTGCGCTCGCCCAGCTGCTCGGCCAGGGCCACCAGGCCGTTGATCGAGGCGGTCACACCCTTTTCCAGCTCGTAAACCGCTTCAAACAGGGCCTGCAGCGACGGCCAGCTGCGTTGCGGGGCGGCAATGGTGGGCAGCTCCACGTCCTGGTCGCTGTCGACCAGATAAGCGATCATGCGGGCGGCGTGGCCCCGCTCTTCGTTGCTTTTGTTGAGCATGTAGGAGGAGAACCCGGCCAGGTCCTTCTCCCGCAGCCAGATCGACATCGCCAGGTAGGTGTGGCTGGCCTGAAACTCTGCGGCCAGGTGGTGGTTGATGGCGCGGGCCAGATCCTGCATGGGTCCAACACAACGGAGAACTGATCCAGTGCTAGACGCCAACACCCAACCCGTCAGGTGCAAATCGCACAACCAGGCGTCACAACAATGACACCCACGCCCAAGACGTCACAAGCATCACGTCAGGCCGTCACCAAGTGACGGGTCAGCGAACAGGTCATGCGCCAACGTTGCCCCATCTGGCAGCACCACGATGGATGGTTTTTCCATGACACCTGAGCAACTGGAAACTCGCCAAAGTCGCCAACTGGCCCTGACTGATCTGCGCGATTGGTGCATGGACAGACTCTCAACGCTATCGCTGGACAATCGTCATGACGATGCCCGCGCCTTGACATCAGAGCATCTGGAAACCCTGGAGATGATTGACAGCACGCAAACCCTGTGGATGCTGATCGAACACTCGAAGTAGCATAAATCACCGATCGAGGTTCCAACCGGCCTATTGCAGCGTGGAAGCCTTGATCAGCAATCACCTTGCGTCAACAATGGCAACCAACCCTGTACCTACAGGCTCAGTTTGAAATCCGTGAGCGTTGGCACAGCAGCATCTCGAAGCCGGTCAAGCCATTCTCCTGCGACCAATTGACCAGGATCTTCAATGCGCATCACTTGTCATCGAGACAGGAATATGCCGACTATTTGCAGCACCAAATGAGCTGGAGTCGGACACGACACTCGCGTTGAGTGGCGCAAACGAAACCAGCCTGATTCGCCTGCCCAAGGCAATGACGTGCATGCTGGAAGCCATCACCCCGGTAAAGCTATCGCTGGACTACTTACCATCCTGCCCGCCAGAAGCCGATTTAATCTACGAATGGCTGCTCGAACTGCATCTCGTGCGCCATCCAATTGGAGCCGAAACTCGCTTAAACAAGCTATTGCAGCTCCTGGTCAATCATTTCGGCATCCGCCAGGCTGAAGGTTATTGCCTGCCTTTCATGCTTTCACACAATCGGCTGGCAGAGATGATTGGCACCACCCGTTCAACCGCAACCCGCCAGTTGAACCACCTCAAACACAATGGCCTGATCGCGGTCTCCAAACAAGTCAACTCCATGAGCCTGTCCACGGAGTTCATGCAGACCATGCCCTGACCACCCCCGCACACCCCCAAGCCCCTGGAGCTTGGCCAGCTGCCATTGCCGTCCCAGGCTGGCAGCCCGCGTTAAACTTGGTGGTATGCTCAGCTGTAGGGCCTTGACGCCAACAACCTCTGCCTTGCCAGTGACAATCCTCACAGGATTTCTTGGGGCAGGCAAAACAACACTGCTGAACCATATTCTCAGCAACCAGGACGGACTCAAAACCGCCGTACTGGTCAATGAATTCGGCGAAATCGGCATCGACAACGATCTGATCGTGTCCACAGGAGACGACACGATCGAACTGAGCAATGGCTGCATCTGCTGCTCGATCAACGGCGAGCTGCTGGATGCGGTGTATCGAATCCTGGACCGGCCCGAACCCGTCGATTACCTGGTGGTTGAAACGACCGGCCTGGCCGATCCACTGCCGGTGGCCATGACCTTTTTGGGCAGCGACCTGCGTGACAGCACGCGCCTGGATTCGATCATCACCCTGGTCGATGCCGAGAACTTCAGCGATGATCTGCTTGAGGGGGAAGTTGCGCGGGCCCAGATTGTTTACAGCGACATGCTGCTGCTGAACAAATGTGATCTGGTTGAAGAAGAGAGGCTTCAAGCCCTCGAAACCCAACTGCGGGAGATCAAAACCGACGCCCGCATCCTCAGGTCGGTCAAAGGCGAGGTTCCCCTACCGCTGCTGCTGAGCGTGGGCCTGTTCGAAAGCGACAAGGTGGTCGCCCAGCAGGACCACAGCCACTGCGATCACGACCACGGTCATTGCGAGCACGATCACGACCATGGTCACGGGCACGCTCACAGCCACAGTCATGACCACAACCATGCCGATCACCCTGATCATGCCGCGATCGAGGGGTTCACGTCGCTGTCCTTTGCTGCAGATGGGCCGTTTGGTCTGCGCAAGTTCCAGAACTTCCTCGACAACCAGCTGCCCCCTGGGGTCTTCCGCGCCAAAGGAATCCTCTGGTTCAACGAAAGCGAGCGCCGTCACATCTTTCACCTGGCCGGCAAGCGGTTCTCGATCGATGACTCGGACTGGCCCGGTCCCGAGCGCAAAAACCAGATCGTCCTGATCGGCAAGAACCTTGACCACAACAGGCTGCGGCAGCAGCTTCAGGCCTGCGTTGCCCGCGATTCGGGGAAGGGTTTCGCCTGAACAGTCCCAAGGGCATCTACGGCGGTAAGACTGGAGGATGGGTTCTTCGGGTTCAGTCCGGAGAGGCAACGAGGAAAGTCCGGTGTGGGTTCACCCAAGTCCGGCACTGTCCCGCAGCTGTGATGGTGCTCGCCCCTGTCCTGCAGGGCGTGGGCATCTCAGTCAGAACGCTCGCCCAGCCACGTCCACCTTTCGACACCGGCGCGGACCGGTCCGCCTTTCATGACGTCCACCACCAACCGCC
>JBJOHB010000195.1:0-21646 GCA_046047915.1 Cyanobacteriota bacterium | reverse complement strand
GTTGGAACCCCTTGATCAGGCCGGCCAGCTTGCCAAAGGCATTGGGGTAGGCCGGCACCGAGCGGCTGGCCAGATCCAGTTGGTTGGGGTGGTTGTCGGTTTCGTGCAGCTCACACAGGTCGAGGCCCGCAAAGGCCGTGCTGGCCTCCTCCAGGGCTGCGGCGGGCGCCCGGTGCAACAGCGGCGGCAGGGATGGGCCGAGGTCGCCCACCACCTCGGCGTGGTGGCTGACCACATGGTCAAGCCACTGTTGGCCATGGGCCAGGGCGGCCCGGCGCTCATCGATCGCAATCAGCGTCTGGGCCGGCAGGTAGTCGAGCAACGAGGCCGGCTGGCTCCAGGCCAACCCCATCAGTCGCCTCAGACCGTCGGGGGTTCCCCCCTCAAGCAGTTGATCCAGGGCTTCGGTGCTGAGCAGCTGCTCCAGCCCGTTGGGCATGGACTGCCGCAGGGCGTCCGCAATCAGCGGGCCATAACCGCTGGGGGTCAGGCGCACCACCTCGATCGCGTCGAGAGAGCGTTGGCTGGCGGGGTCAAACTCGCGCAGTTTTTCGAGCTCTTCACCAAAGAATTCGAGCCGCACCGGCAGCTCGGCGCTCACCGGAAACAGATCGACGATGTCGCCGCGGCGGCTCCAGGTGCCCTCCTGCTCGATGCTGCTGACCCGTTCGTAGCCCAGGCGGCTCAGGGTCTCGCCCAGCTCCTCGAGATTGAGGCTGTCGCCTTTGCGCAGGCTCTGGCACTGGGCCTGCAGCGCCGACGGTGGTGGCAGGTGGGGTTGCAGCGCCCGCTCGGTGGCCACGATCGCCAGGTCGCTGCTGCCACTGCTGGTGCCGTCCTGCCCGTCGAGCAGCTCGCTGAGCACCTGCAGCTGGCCCCAGGTGATTTCGCTGGTGGGGTCAAAGGCCTCGTAGGGGCTCGCTTCGCTGGTGGGATACAGCTGGCAGCTGCGCCAACCCATCAGCTCGAGCAGGGTCGCCCAACGGCCCGCCTCTTCGAGTGTGGGGACCACCACCAGCAGTGGCGCCTGGCGGCTGCGAGCCAGCACACTGCTGATCAGAGCCCGCGCTGGACGGCCGCCGCCACTGAGCCGGAGCCGCTCGGGACGGTCCAGCCGTGCCGCCACTTCAGCGGACAGGGGCACCTGCTGAAGCTGGCGCACCAGGGCTGCGAGGGGCATGAAGGGAGGCAGAGCAGGTTTGATCTTCGCAACCGGAGTCCGTCAGTGAGCGGCCCCCCGTTCCGATCCCGGCGCTTCAGACTGGAGCTGCTGCCGCCAGCTTTGTGCCACCGACCGCCGGGCCACTGTCCATCGCGCCACCGTCCATCGCGCCACGTTCCTCGGGTGCGGTTTGGTTTTGGCCCACGGCCGGGCTGATCGTGGTGGTGCTCGCCCTGGGTTTGGGTGGTCTGGCCGAATCGTCGCGCCGGCCCCCGGCCGCTCCCAGGGCCCAGAACCCCAGTCCCCAGAAGGACTCTGACGATCGCTTGCTGCAGCAGCTGGCGATCGCCGACCGTCAGTGGTGGCCCCGGGCCGAGCCCCTGCCCGGGGGCGGCACCCGTTACATCTATCGGCGCCGACCCGGTGATCCCGAGCTGACCCTTGGCCAGATCAAGGAACTGATGCGCCATCCGCCCACCTTTGCCTACGAACGGCAACGGATTGCCGCGTTGCGCCGGGCCCTGGTCGCCCTGGGGGTGCGCCTGGAGCTGAGCCAACCCCACAAACCGGGCGCAGCCGCTGAATGGGATCCGGCGGCGCGCACCGTGCGGCTTAAGCCGGCCGTGGTGGCCAAGGGCAGCGCCGAATTCGCCCGTGTGCTCAACCATGAGGCGATCCATGTGGCCCAGAGCTGCCGGGGCGGCGGCATTGGTGCCGCACCCAAGCTTCTTGGCCTGCCCCAGCACTTGCCGGCCCCTCTGCAGTCGGTGTTGCAGGACCCCACTTACGCCAGGGCTTCAGCCCCAGAGCGCGCGCTCGAACGGGAGGCCTATGCCCATCAGGACCAGTTGGACCTGGGGGTGACCCTGCTCAGCCAGCACTGTTGAGGCCAGGGCTGAGCAGTTCCCCTTCGAGCAAGATGTTGAATTCCAGCAGCTGGTCGTCGCTCAGTTGCTGACGGCTGCTGCGGCCAAAGCGTGACTCGAGCAGCTGCCGGCCCCGCCTGGCATCCCAGTGCAGGCTGCTCAGCAGCTGGTCGCACTGACTGAGAAGGTCAGCACGCCGCAGCGGCACCGGGCAGCTGGCCGGGTCCTCGCCGGGGGCGAACCCTTCGAGGGCCCGTAGGTAGCTGACCAGATCGCTGTAGCGGGTCAGCCTGGCGCGGCTGCCGTGGCCAAAGGCCCGCAGCAGATAGGTCGATTCCTGCTCGCGGCTCCAGCCCACCCGCCTGAGCTGCAGCTCCAGATTGGCCAGTTCCGCACTCCAGTCCTCGGGGTCCATGGGCGGCTCGCTGGCCGGCTCGGGCTCGGGCTCGGGTTCCTGCTCTGCAACGGGTTCAACGTTGGGCTCGGGGACTGGCTCCGGTACTGGCTTGGACCTGGGCAGTGGTTTGGGCTCTGCTCTGGCCGGGGGGCTCGGGGCTGGCACTGGTGGGCCGGGTCGGGTGTCGAGCCGTTGCTCGAGGCTTTGCTTGAGGCGTTGGCGGGCCCGGTCTTCGGCGGCCTCGGCGGTGTCTGCCTCCCCCAGGGCCATGGCCGAGCAGCCCTGATCGTCCATGGCACTGGCCAGCACCACCCGGCGGCCGGGTTCGGCATGCACCAGCTGGATCTGGATGGGCATCGGTTTGCGGCAGGCCTGAGGCTGTTTCTAGAGTGGCTCCTTTCAGACCCCGCTGCAGCGGCAGGCGCCCGATTGGAAGCCGAGTCGATTCAGTCGCTGCTGCCCCTTCTGCACAGTGCCGACCAGTGGGGTGAGCTGTTGCTGCTGTTGCCCTTGCTGGTGGCGCTGGAAGCCGTGCTGTCGGCCGACAATGCGATCGCGCTGGCGGCCATCAGCCGCAGCCTGCACGACCGCCAGCGCCAGGAGCTGGCGCTCAATCTGGGGCTTGGCCTGGCTCTGGTGTTTCGCCTGGTGCTGATTGCCGCAGCCCGCTGGGTGCTGCAGCTTTGGCCCCTCGAGCTGGCCGCGGCCCTGTACCTGCTTTGGCTGTGCGGGCGCCATCTGCTGGGCCTGTGGCGTCAGTCGCAGAACGAGCAGGGGGCTGAGCTGGCCCCGGTAGCCGCCGGCGGTCCAGCACCAGGAGCTTCGCTGGCCGCCGTGGTCGGCACCCTGGCCCTGACCGATCTGGCCTTTTCGCTTGACAGTGTGGCTGCCGCCATCGCTGTCACCGATCGCCTCTGGCTGGTCATGGCTGGTGGGGTGATTGGCGTGGTGGCCCTGCGCCTGACCGCCGAGCTGTTCATTCGCTGGCTCGAGATCTATCGCCACCTCGAAACCGCCGGATTCCTGGCCGTGGGTCTGGTGGGTCTGCGGCTGCTGCTGCGCTTGGGACTGCCGGATCTGTTGCCGCCCGAATGGCTGCTGCTGGTGCTTGTTGCCGCTTTGTTCGCCTGGGGCTTTTCGGTGCGCCGGCCCGTTGATGTGAATCCATGAGAGTCGAGTTGCGCCAGAGCGGCAGCAATCACCTGATCGATCTGCTTGAGGTCGCTGATCTGGTTGATGTGCCCCAGCCCGGTCGCTGGTTCGACGCGGCAGGCCAGAGCTTTCTGGTGCTGCAGCGCAGCCACCGTTACCAGTTCAGAGCAGGCCGCTACCAGTTGGCGGCGGTTGCCCTGCAGGTCAAGCGCCAGCGGCAACCGGTTGATGCCCGCCGCTGGCGCCAGCAGTGGGTGATCGGCGATCCGCGCTGTCGCTTCAATGCCCGCACACCCCTGTTGCGCTGTGCGGTGTTGCCCGATGGCCCCTGCGAGCAGTGCAGCCACTTTGAGCCGTGGGACGGCAGGGATCCCGCCGTGGCCGGCGGCAACTGAGATGGACGCGCCGCTGACCCCATGGCGCTGGCACCCCACCAGGGTCGTTCCCGGCTATGGCGTGGCCTCGGGTCGGGCTCTCGATTCCCCTTACCCGAGCGGCACCATTGCTCTGCAGGCCCCGCTGTTTGCCGCCCGTGGCCTCGACCTGAGCGGCTATTTCCCCGGCACGCTCAATCTGAGCTTCGATGACACGCGCTGGCAGCTCAGTGACCCGGATGCCTGCTTCGAGCGGCTGTTGTGGACCGACCGGCATCCGCCTGAGACCTTTTCGTTCTGGCGCGTTGCCCTGCGCTGGCAGGGCCAGCTCGTGCCGCTTGAGGGGCTGCTCTACTGGCCCCATCCAGAGACCAAGTGCAACCATCACCAACGGCCTGATCGCCTTGAGGTGCTGGCCCCCTGGATTGCGGATCTGGCCGCATGCCAGGGGCTGGAGCTGGGGGTGGATGCCCGTCGCTGCCGACGCGTGCAACCCCTGCGGCTGCAGGCACGCCTGCTCGAAGCCCTCAAGTTCAGGGTGCTGGCTTCGCAACAGGCTTTCTTCACGGGTTTCGGCTTGACCGCCGAGCCAGCAGGGCCCAGGCACTGGACCCAGGCTGCGGCATTCCGCCAGTGGCTGGCAACCGTGCTGCCCGAGGCCCTGGCCCTGGACGATGACGAGCTGTTGGCTGTGCTGCAGCGAGCCTGGGCGTTGTACTGCGACCGTCCGTTCGGCAGCAATCGCGACAGCAGCAACCCGCCGGCCGGGTTGCCATAGTCGGGGTTTCCGATCGCGCATGCCTTACGAGCCTGGATCGCCCGAATGCCGGGTCCTGATCGATTGCAAAGACCAGCTCGCGTCAATGCTGCTGGCCTTGGCCAAGATCGAGAACACCGAGCACATTCGCGAGCAGCTGCTGTCGGTCCACAACCAGCTCGAGGGACTGCATGGGCTCTACCGCCGCAACGGCGCTGCCGGTTGAACCCTTCAGGTCCGTGCCGCGACCATCTGCATCTGCATCAGGTCCATGTCCATCGCCTGACAGGTGGCATAGGCACTGGCCAGGGTGGCGGCATGGGTGCTGCCACGGGGGTGTTGGGCGTGGTTGACCACATACCGGCCAGAGGTTTCCCGATAAATGCGGCAACCGTTACCGGTTTCACCCACGTAGGACAGATCGCCCATGGTCAAAGTGCAGAGGCTTTCCTCTCTCTAGCCGTGTTCGGCGGGAGCGTCCATGTGTGTGAGTCCACACAACATGGAACGTCACCTGGCCCCGTTTCAGGCCCCCAGCTGGTCGCCAGGGTTGAGCTGAAGCTGTTGCAGCAGGGATTGGCCGCTGCAGGCCGTTCGGCCTTCGAGCTGGGCCGAGCGCACCAGAAGGGGGCAGCCGCCAGTGGCCACCACCAGTCCCAGGCCGGTCGCATGGGCCAGCACGGTTCCCGGCGCCGCCTTCTCCTGGAACCGGCCCAACCAGGGTCTCACCTCTGGTGAGAGCTGATCCTGGAGCCGTTCGACCAGGGGTTCGGTGGCCAGCACTTTGAGCCGCTGTCCGCGCCAGTGGGTCAGCGCTCCTGGATAGAGGCCCATGACGCGGCGGTGCAACGTCAGCGCAGGCGCCTGCCAGTCAAGCTCCAGATCCGCTTTGGTAAGCAGGCGGGCGTAGGTCAATCCCGCCTCGCTCTGGGGTCTGACCTGCAGCTGGGCCAGCCGCTGGGCCTGTGCTCCAGGGCCCACTGCCGCAATCGCCGGCAGCGCTTCGACCAGCAACGCAGCGGTGAGCAGGCTGAGCCGTTGGCCCAGGGTCTGGGCGTTGTCGAGCAGACCGATCGCCAGCGAGCGCTCGAGCAGCACCGGCCCGGTGTCGAGTCCTTCTTCCATGGCCATGATCCCGACTCCGGTCTCGGCATCACCCTCGATCAGGCTCCACTGGATCGGGGCCGCGCCACGCCAGCGGGGCAGCAGCGAGCCATGGCCGTTCCAGCAGCCCAGCGGTGGCTGCTCGAGCACTTCGGGGGGCAGGATCTGGCCAAAGGCCACCACCACCGACGCGTCGGCATCCAGGGCGGCCAGCTGCTGCTGCATCGCCGGTTCCCGCCGGATGCGTTCAGGGGTGAACACCGGCAACCCCAACTCGAGGGCCCGCGCCTTGACCGGCGAGGGCATCAGGGCCTTGCCCCGGCCGCGACGGCGATCGGGTTGGCTCACCACCCCCACCAGCTCATGGCCCGCCTCCACCAGCGCGTTCAAGCTGGGCACGGCATAGGCGGGTGTGCCCCAGAACAGCAGGCGCATGGCGGGCGGGTTCAGGCTTCGCCGGTGATCGACAGGCCGTCGACCCAGACGTGGGGACAGACCCCGTCGGGGGTCACCCTGGGTTGACCCTCAAAGCCGATCAGGTTGTTGAGCACGGTGCGGATGTCGCCGGCCACCGTCGCCGCCTCGATCGACCTGCGCTCGCCGCCCTGGATCAACCAGCCGTCAAACGGCAGTGAAAAGGCCCCCTGGCTGGCCTTGACCCCGGCATGCAGGGCCGACAACGCATCAATCAACACAACCGGGCCAGGGGATTGCTGCAGATCGAGCCCAAGCTGGCCGCAGCCGCCAGACCCATCGCCGGCGGGGCCGATTTCGAAGTAGTCCGGACCGACCGACACCTTGGAGCCCATGCCGGCATGGCCTGTGGGACTGACGCCAAAGGCCCGGGCCGTCGCTTCGGAATGCAGAAGATGGCGCAACACGCCGCCTTCGACCAGGCTCAGACGGGCCGTGGGGGTGCCTTCGCCATCAAAGCTCGACGCGCCGATGTTGCCTGGGTGCAGGCCGTTGTCGTGGATGTTGAGAAACGGAACCGCGAGCGTCTGGCCGATCGACTCACGGGTGCTGAGACTGACCCCGTCGAGCACGGCCCTGGCGTTGAACAGGCTGCTGAAGGCACCGATCAGATCAAGGAACGCCTCCGGACTGAACACACAGGTGTAGTGCCCAGTGTTGATCGGGGCGTAATCGAGGTGGCTGATGGTGCGCTCGGCGGCTTCGTCGATGCAGCCAGCGATGTCCAGGTCTGAAGCACCAAGGGCGAGACGCACCGCGCCGCCGCTGCGGGGCTTGCGGCCGGTCTCTTCAGCCCTGGCATACAGGTAAAGGCTGGCCGTGGTCAGGGCTTGATGCCGGTTGGCACCAGCACTGTTGAGGTAGAGCCGTTCGCTGCTGCGCTGGGCCAGGCCGTTGTAGGGCACGGTGTTGATCGCGCCATGGCGGCTCAGCAACTGGCTCTCGGCATCCTTGAGGGTCTCGAGCAGTTGCAGGATGCTCTGCGGCTCGTGAAGCGGTTGGTCGCGGGGCTGCAGCGGTGCTGTGGCCAACGGCGAGAACGCTGGGGTTTCAGCCGCGTTGCCGTAGGCACTGGCATCGCGGGCACCGCTCAGGGCCCGGGCCAGTCCGGTTTCCGAGAGGTCAGAGGTGCTGGTGACACCGACCAGCCCCTCACTGTTCCAGACCCGAACGGTGATGGCGCTGCGCTGGGCCCCCTTCATCTGTTTGGCTTCGCCCCGGTCCACCTGCACCGAGGTGTCGGTGCTGCAGGATGCCCCCAGGTCCCATTGGCGGATGCCCTGCTCACGGGCCAGGCGCTCGAGATCGGCGCGCAGGTGGTCGGCGTTGAGCGTTGCGAGCGCCATCAGCGGCCACCCACGGTGATCGAATCGACCTTGATGTGAGGCTGGCCGACGGTGACAAAGATGCTGCCGCTGACCGAGCCGCAGAACCCCGCTGCCAGCTCCAGATCGTTGGCGCACATCGAGATGCGCGGCATCACCTCTTTGGCTTCGCCGATCAAGGTGGCGCCTTTGACCGGCCTGGTCAGCGTTCCGTTTTCGATCAGGTAACCCTCCTCCACCGCAAAGTTGAACTGGCCGGTCGGGCCGACGCTGCCACCGCCCATCGATTTGCAATACAGACCACGATCAACCGAGGCGATCAGCTGCTCGGGGCTGTGGGGCCCGGCGGCGATGTAGGTGTTGCGCATGCGGCTGGCAGCGGCGAAGCCGTGGTTCTGGCGGCGACCACTGCCGGTGCGGGGGTGCCCGGTGCGCAGCTCCCCGGCGCGATCACTGAGAAAACGCTGCAGAACGCCGTTCTCAATCAAGACGGTGCGCTGGGGCTCCATGCCCTCATCGTCCATGCTCAGCGAGCCGAAGGCGCCACTGCTGAGACCTTCGTCGATGGCGGTGACCGCTTCGTGGGCGATCGGCTCGCCCACCTGCTCGGCAAATGGGGTGGTGCCCCGTTCGACCTGGGTGGTCTCGAGCAGGTGACCGCAGGCCTCATGAAAGATCACGCCGCCAAAGCGGTTGGCCAGCACCGCCGGCATCTGTCCGGCTTCGACGTAGTCGGCATACAGCATGGTGCCGGCGCTGTCGCAGACATCGCGGGCTGCGACCTCGGCATCCCAGCGGCGCAGTTCATCGGGTTGGTCGGTGGTGCCGTAGCGCCGACCCAGGCTGGCGCGGTTCTCGCCGTCAGCGGCCAGCACATGGAGGCCGAGGGACTGATGCAAGCGAATGTCGTGGGCATGGGTGCCGTCGCTGGCGGCCACCAACACCTCCTGCCAATCGCGGGCATAGCTGCCCCGTCTGACTTGAAGATGGCGACCGTGGCGCTGCAGCAGGTCTGTTCCTTCGAGCAGGCGGGACGACGCTTCGTCCAGCATCGGGCAGCGTTGCAACCAATCGCCCTTGGCACTGCCGTAATCCCGTAGGGGTTGCAGACCCTCGAAGCGATGGCTTGCGCTTCCATGGCGCTGCAGACCCAGCATGCCCAGGGCCTGGTCAAGGGCGCTGAACAGGGCGGCATCACTCAGATCGTTGGTGCTGACGAAGCCATCCCGTGCTCCAAGAAAAACCCGAATCCCTGCGCCGATGCCAAAGGCAGGACTGACGCTGGTGAGTGTGTCCTGCTCGGCCAGCAGACCCAGGTGATCGGTGCGCTCAAGGAACACTTCGACCAGGTCAGCCCCAGCCCCGCGGCCAGCGGCCAGCAGGGCTTCGAGGCGTGTGCTGAACTCGAGCAGAGACGGAGACAAGGACGGATTCAAGGGTGCGACCGGCGTGTTCAAATTCAGCGCACTGCGGGTTGGAACTGATCGCTACGGATCGGTGCCATCAGGAACAATTTGGCCATCTCAGCGGCGTTGGCGACCCAATAAGGAAGCTTGCGGATCGCCTTGATCGGCGCGGGTGCAGAGCTCTCGTCGGCCTGGGCCAGAGCCTGGTTGTTGCTGACGATGCGCTCGAGACGGGTATAAAACTTCGGATGTTCGACGTTCAACACAACCGGGAAGACGCGGGCTGAAGTTTCGTTGGTTTTGGCGATCACGTAGCGGTCGTAATCACGGGCATCCAGGCCAAGTGCTTCATAAAACTCCTTGCGGGCAACGTCGCGCACATACATTGTTGCAAACACGGCCAGCAGGAAGAAGCGGCACCAGAGGCGGGCTTGCAGGCCGCGCACGGTATCGGGCTGGGCCTTCATCAAGGCGTCAAAGAAATCGCCGTGGCGGTTTTCGTCCTGGCACCAGTTTTCGAAGAAGTTGAAGATCGGGAAGATCTTGCTCTCGGGGTGCTTCTCGAGGTGGCGGTAAATGGCGATGTAACGCCAATAACCAATTTTCTCAGACAGGTAGGTGGCGTAGAAGATGAACTTTGGCTTGAAGAAGGTGTAAGCCTTGTTGGCCGTCAGGAAGCCAAGGTCAAGCTGCAGGCCGAAGTCAGCCATCGATTTGTTGAGGAAACCAGCGTGCCGGGCTTCGTCGCGCGCCATGTGGGCGAAACACTCGGCCAGGAGCGGATTTTTGTCCTTGATGCGACGGCTGAGCTCCTTGTAGAGGAGAAAGCCGGAAAATTCTGAGGTGCAGCTCTGCTCAAGAAATTCGATGAACACCCGCCGGGTCTCGGGATCGAGCTTGTCGGCGGCACCCTCGAACGCCTCATTGCGCACGAAGTGGTGGCGGTTGTAATCCTTGCGGAATTCCTCGCAGATTGCTTCGAGCTCGACCTCGTTGGGCCGCAGATCCATCGCCGCCATGGCGTCGAAATCCGTGGTGTAGAAGCGAGGGGTCAGGATCGTGTCCTTGACGGGCTCCTTGGTGGCCGGTGCACCGGCACGGGGTTCGGCTACGGCGGTTGGAGGCACCATCAACTCAGCTGGGTGGCAGTGCGTGCATCGTAGAAGCCCTGCCGCTGCTGCTGGCGCCGTGTAACGGCCCGGTACCGGGCCTGGGTCTCAGTTGGGCCCGAGCCATTTCTGGCCATTGAGCCGTTGCACCAACCTGGAGACCAGCAGGGCCAGGGTCGTCTTTTTTTCGTCGATCAGGAATGACTCGAGCAGGCTGGCGTTGCCGCCGCCTTCGGCCAGGGCCACCGTCTTGGGGCTGTTGATGTCGTCGCGGCTGAAGCACAGCCAGAAACGGCGGTCTTCACCCAGGCGCCCGCAGACCATCCAGCAGGGAGCACCGACCACAGGCATCGCCCCCTGCTCGAAGCTCAGCTCGACGGCTGGCCCGCCCGAAGTGCTGATCTCCTTGCTCAGGGCAGGGATCAGCAGACCTGGCACGAACTGGGCGAAGGGTTGCTCTTCGGGCGCTGGGGGTTTGGGTTTGGGAGCCGCAGCTGCAGGTTTGGCCTCAGGGGCGTCAGGGGCGTCAGGGGCGTCTGAGGCGCTGGCCGGCACGGTGCTGCAGGTCGACTGGGGTGACTCTAGAAGTGCTGCCGCCGCGCTGGTTCACTCCCAGTCGTCTTTGAGGGGTTGATCCCAGCCATCTCCCACGCTCTGGGCCACCGGCGCCTCTGGCCGGGCTGTTGGGGCTGCCTTGGGCGCTGATGGTTCAGCGGCCGGTCGGCGGATCACCCGGTAGGGGACTTCGACGGTCGGGGCGGGTTCGCCCGGTGCGCGGCTGGGCCCAACCCCCGTTCCCACTGACGGGGTTCGCGGTTTAGGGGCTGCCGCCGGTTCGCCAGGGCCAGCGGACCCATGGCCCCGCTGGAACGCTGCCGGGGGCTCGATGGCAGAAGCGCTCTGCCGCAAGGCCAAGGTCGTGGCGGCAGCGCTCAGTCCCGCGCCAGCGGCGGCGGCGGCGGCGATCCAGGCCCCCAGCGGCAGGGCGGGTGAGGACCAGACCAGCAGCCGCAGGACCACGGGCGGCCTGGGGTTAATCGCACCCAGCAGCAGCACCGCCAGCAGGGGAGCCAGCAGAGGAATCAATAGCAGCTGTTGCAACACCGTCACCAGGGATCGCAGGACGTCAGCGGCTACCCGACCATCGTTGCAGGGGTGCCAGGTCGTCACCGAGCCCATCAAAGATGCGCACCACCAGGAAGTCCACCATGTCCTCCAGGGTTTTGGGCTGGTGATACCAGGCCGGTACCGGCGGGGCGATGCGGGCCCCCGCTTCGGCGAGGGCGGTCAGGTTGCGCAGATGGACCAGGTTCCAGGGGGTTTCCCGCGGGCAGATGACCAGGGGCCTGGATTCTTTGAGGTGGACATCGGCGGCCCGCTCGAGCAGATCGGTGGCCACGCCGGCCGCGATCCTGCCGACGCAGCCCATGCTTGCCGGCAGGATCACCATGCCGCGGGTGCGGTAGCTGCCACTGGCGATGGATGCCGCCTGGTCATTCCAGCGGTGGCAACGCAGCTGCCCTCCGGTGCTGCCGGTGCGCTCCCGCCAGAACCGTTCCTGCTGATCAGGTTCGACCGGCAGCCGCAGGCCCAGCTCGGCCTGCCACACCAGCATCGCGCCGCGGCTGGTGATCAGATCAACCCGTTCGCCGGCATCGAGCAGCAGTTGCAGGGCCCGTTGGGCAAGGGGCTGGCCCGAGGCCCCCGAGATGGCCAGCACCAATGGGGGCCGCTGCGGTTCCATCGTCAGGCGTCGTCGCCTTCGTGCACGGGTTCATCAGCCTCGGGCTCGTCAGCGTCAGCCAGATCCCCCTCGGGAAGCACCACGGCCAGGTCGATCTGGTGGCGCAGGGCGTCGACCTTTTCGATCACCACCTCGACGGTGTCACCGAGCATGTAGGCACGACGGTTCTTGCGACCCACCAGCCTGTTCTGACGCGAGCGGTACTCGTACCAGTCGTCTTTGAGCGAGCTGACGTGAACCAGCCCCTCCACCTGGGACGGGGGCACCTCGACAAAGAAGCCATAGCTCTGGACGCCACTGATCACCCCAGGCAGGGTCTGTCCCACCAGGGGCTGGGCTTGGCGAGCCTGGGCCATGGCCACCAGATCGTTGCTGAGCTCCTGGACCAGGCGCTCGCGCTGGTTCAGGCGATCGGCCAGACCATGCTCGAGATCCTCGCTGTAGGGGAACAGCACCCCGGGTGCCAGCAGCGGCCAGTCGATCGCCCCATGGCAGCTGTCGGCAGCCAGGTCGACACTGGTCTTGTGCCGCACGCTGGGGCGGTCCTTGCCCTCGAGCAGCAGGGTGAGCAGCAGCTGCTGGTTCCAGATGTCGGCATAGTGCAGCGTTGGGCAGCACCAGGGGGCCAGGGCTGAGGCTTCGCCGGCCAGGGCATGGGCGCCCGCTTCGCGACTCAGCTGCACCGGCCGCAGGGTGGACCGCAGCTGCTGCTGCAGCGGTCGCCTGCGGTCGGTCTGGGCAAACTGACGGGCCAGCTCGGACGCGCTGGCCTCGCCTTCCTCGCTGAGTTCCAGTGGAATCTCGAGTGCCAGGGCGGCTTTGGCCACCTCGTGCAGATCGGCTGCCGACGGGGCGCCGTTGACCGCAAACAGGCCTGGCAGCTCCAGGGCGGCCAGGTGCTGGCCCAGGGCTCGCTCGGCCACCAGCACGCATTCCCGCAGGATCGCGTGGGGGTGATGCACGGGTAGCTCCACCAGCCAGCCGCTGGCTGTGGCCTCGGGCGCCGGAATGGTCAGATCAGCCAGGCGCTCCAGGGGGGGCAGAGGCAGGTCCAGGTCGATCGATCCGGCTGCGAGTCGCACCTCCCGCAGGCTGCCGCTCAGGGCAACCAGCTGCTCGAGCAGGGGCAGGTGGTCCTTGAGCGGCTTGAGGGCTGCAGGCAGGGTGCGGCTTTTGGGTTTGCGTTCGACCAGGGCATCGAGTGCAGCTGGGTTGGCGCTGGCGTCCACCTTGATGCGGCTGCGCACAAAGCGAAAGTGCTGCAATTGGCCCTGACTGTCGAGCTCGAGAGCCACGGACAGCCCGTCCTCGCTCTCGCCGCCTTTGAAACTGCAGGCCTTGCTCAGGGCTGGGCTCAGCAGGGGCAGCCATTGGTCGCCGAGGCAGATGGCATCGGCCTGATCCCGCAGCCATTGGTCGGTGCTGCTGCCCGGGGCGACCCGTTCGGCCACGCTTGGGGCGTGGACCCACAGGCGGCAGCCTTCCTCGAGCGATTCCAGGGAGACCGCTGCCGTCGTGGGGGCATCTTTGCCCTGCCAGGCCTGCAGCAACAGGGTGGGCAGCGCGGTCAGGTCCTCACGCCCCTCGTCCCGGCTGGCCCTGGGGGTGGCCCGCGGGGCAGCGGGGCGGGCCTGCAGGTGGTGCTTGGTCAGCAGCAGATCCAGATCGGCGGCATCGCCACCGTCAATCGGCAGGCTGCGGGCTACGTGCCCCTGGGCCCGGTGCTGGGCCACCGGAAAGCGGTCCACCACCACCTCGACCACGGCAGCCTCGGCCTGGGCGAGATGTTGCTGGTCGCTGGGCGGTAGGGCGATGGTCGTCAGCAGCCGGTCGTCGAGCGGGTTGGCGACCAGTCCGTCGTCCTGTTGATCCAACTGGGCCAGCAGGCTGGTGGTGTGGCGCTCCAGGATGCACTGCACACCACCTTCGGGGGACCGGCGCCGGCCGCCTTCGCGGGTGATGCGCACCAGCACCCGGTCGCCGTTCCAGGCGTGGTTGAGCTGGTGATCGCGAATGTAGATGTCCTCTCCGCCGTCGTCGCGCAGGGCAAAACAGAATCCCTTGCTGGAACAACGCAGGCGAGCCGGCACCAGTTCGTCATTGCCACGGCGTTGCAGGCCGTCGTCCAGTTGCTCCACCAGCCCCAGCCTGGCCAGGGCTTCAAGGCCGATCCGCAGCTGTTCTTTCTCAGCTTTGTGGGTCAGGCCAAGGGATTTCTCGAGCCGGGCCAGGGGCAGGGGTTCGCTGGCGGGAAGCTGGTCGAGCAGGTCGGCGACCGTGAACTTCATGGTGTTGGCAGGGTTGGAGGCGGGCCTGGGTGCTGAACGTGCCCAAGGCGTGGATCACATCGACGGGATGGACTGCAGCCGGGGCTCGAAGCGATGCCCGCGCGCAGCTCTGACGTGATGGGATGCAACCGATCAACCCTAGTCGTCAGTCGTCCCTGCGCCAGGGGCTGGAGCGGTGTCGTCAACCTGGCGCAGGCTGCGGATGACCAAGCGGCCGCCGATCAACAGAAACCCCAGGGAAGCCGCCAGTTGCAACAGGTCGGTGGGGATCAGGCTGGAGAGGGACCCCCCGGCCGCAGCCCCCACCAGACTGGCCAGCACCAGAGCGGCGGCACTGCCGGCAAACACAGCACCGGGTCGGTTGGAGGTGCCGCTGATGGTCACGATCGCCAGCTGGGTCTTGTCGCCCAGTTCGGCCAGAAACACCGTCGCAAAGCTCGAGGCCAACAGGCCCAGGTGCAGGGTCATGCGCCTCCGGGAAGTCCTGGACTGAACAGGGGCAGGGTCAGCATCGCCTGGCGACCCAGCCATAGGCCCAGGACCACCATCAGGATGCCGGCCAGGCGCTCCAGCAGCTCGGGGGCCAACAGGCGGGCAAGCCAGCGTCCCAGCACCACGCCCACCAAGCTTGAGCTGATCAGGGCCAGGGAGGCCCCGACAAAGACGACCACCGGTTCGCCGGACTGGGCCGACAGCAGCAGCGCGGCGAGCTGGGTCTTGTCCCCCAGCTCCGCCAGAAACACCGTGGTGGCGGTGGAGAAAAACACCGCTCCCCAGCCAGCCGCTGCGGCTTCAGCGCTGCGCTCACCGCTGTGGGGCGGCGTTTCGGATGGATGTTGTTCAACCATCACCGCACGCGGATCGCCCGCAGAAAGCGCCGCATCACCTTGCCACGGCCTCCGTACTCACTGCGGATCTGCTGTTTGCAGCAGGCGATCGCTAGGGCGTCGCCATCGGCGGTCCCTAGCCGATCCCCGCCAAACAGATCCACCAGATTGGCCACCTGACAGAAATCAGGTCGTCCGTCGTAGATCCGGCAACGCCGCGATCCGGTGTCGAAGTGACGGCACCAGCCATCAGGGCCAACCATGGACAGGTACTGCTCCTGTTGGGACGGGTTGAGGGCGGCGATCGCCTCCTGGCGCAGGGCCGGATCCAGGCGGCAGCACGCCCCGCAGCCTTCGATGCAACGCCATTGGCTTGGTTGGGCCACCGCTCTGACTCCGTCGCCGTCCCCTGCAGCATGACAAGCCATCACAGGAGCGAGCCGGCACCCGCTCTGGCGCAAGGGCCAACTTCTAGGCTGGGCCCCAAGGCAGGTGCAGAACCAGGTTCTCAACCTGGCAGCCGAATCCTCAGCCCGACCCCCGATCTCGACCTGATCCCGATGGATTTCCACCTGATCGCCAACTTTGCGGCCCTGGCCCTGATCACCCTGGCCGGCCCTGCTGTGATCTTCATCCTTTTCTACCGTCGCGGCGCTCTCTGAGGCCTGGCGGGGCTCAGGCGGCGAGCCCCAAGGCCAGGGCAGCGTCATCGAGCAGGCTCTTGAGGTACGGATGCTGCTCCTCTGGCCTAGCCGTGCCTCCGGCTGAGTCCCCGGGGTCAGCAAGCGAACGGCGCACTTCGTCGCCGGCCGTGTTGCTGACCACCAGCTCGTCCCCTTCGCGGCGGCACCAGTAGGTGCGGTTCTGCCGTTGCAGCACCACCGGCTCGCTCGCCGCGCCGGCCGGCCGCAGACCCGTCAGGTCCAGTTGCAGCCGCTCTCGCTCCTGCCAGCGGCTGAGCACCAGGCGATAGGCCACGTCCACCTGCTCGGGCAGATCGGCGGAGCCTTGCCAGCGCCAGCCCATCGCCTGCACCCTGGCGTCGCCCTGGGCCAGCACGAGCTGCAGGTGGCCCCCGCGCAGCAGGCGCTGCTCGAGGACGCGGCAGCTGCGGCTCCAGAACACCGGTGCGCTGTGCCCGTTGCCAAACGGAGCCAGCCGTTGCAGCTGTTGCCAGAACGGCCGGTCAATGCGCTCGAGGCGCAGCAGGGCCTCTGGCTCCACGGGCAGTCCGCCACCCTGTCGAGTGCGCCAGAGGGCAGCTTGCGTGTTGAGATCGGCATGCAGGGCCGCCAACCGTTCGGCGCGGACGCTGAATCCTCCGGCTGCTGGATGACCGCCGAACCGCTCCAGGTGCTGACGGCAGGCCTGCAGGGCTTTGTCAACGGCAAACCCGCGGGGGGCCCGTACCGAGGCCCGCAAACGGCCGTCGCCTTCGCCCGCCAGCAGGGCGACCGGTTGGCCAAAGCGTTCGACCAGGCGGGCGGCGACGATGCCGATCACGCCGTGGTGCCAATGGTTCTGGGCCACCAGCACAAACGGACTGCGCTGCTCCCCATCGGCCTCGAGCAAGGCCAGGGCTTCGGCTTCGATCGCATCGCACAGGTCGCGCCGGGTGCGGTTCAGGCTTTCGCACTCGCGGGCCAGTTCGAGGGCGCGGCGGCTGTCGCTGGTGGTCAGCAGTTCGACCACCAGGGTGGGATCGCCCAGCCGGCCCACGGCGTTGATGCGGGGGGCCAGCTGAAAGCCCACCGTCTCGGCATCGATCGGTTGCCCTTCCAGCCCGGCCAGCTGCTGCAGTGCCCGCAGTCCGGGTAGGCGGGTGGCCGTCAGCCGCGGCAGTCCGTCGCGCAACCAGCGCCGGTTCACCCCTAGCAACGGGGCCATGTCGGCAATCGTGCCGATGCAGAACAGGTCCAGGGCGATGGCGAGACCCTGCTGGTCCTGCATCGCCTCGCACAACGCCGCCGCCAGCACATAGGCCAGCCCCACCCCCGCCAAGCCGCGGTACGGGGACCCCTCAGGGGTCACCGCCGGATGCAGCAGGGCCAGATGGGGCGGCAGCGTCTCGGGCAGGGTGTGGTGGTCCGTGAGGATCACCTCCACCTGCAGGGCTTGGGCCCGGGCCAGGGCAGCAGCGGCGCTGACGCCGTTGTCGACGGTGATCAGCAGCCGGATTCCCTCGGCGGCAAGCCGTTCGACCATGCCGGGGTTGAGGCCGTAGCCGTCGTCCATGCGGCTCGGAATCGCCGCGCACGGCCGAGCCCCCAGGCGCTCCAGAACCCCCACCAGCAGCGCCGTGCTGGTCATGCCGTCGGCGTCGTAGTCCCCGCAGATCGCCACCGCTTCGCCCTGCCGGCAGGCCTGTTGCAGGCGTGTCACCGCTGCCGGCAGATCGGCAAAATGGGCGCCCGCGGGCGGGGGGGCGGCCGGTTGCAGCAGGGCGCCGATCGCTTCAGGGGTTCCATGGCCGCGGCGCAGCAGCACGGCGACCAGTTCGTCATCCAATCCCACCACGTCGCCCAGGTCGCGCAATGCGGCTGGGCTGTTGACAGGCAGGCCTGCCGGCAGTTGCCAACGTTGCTCGGCGATGGGGGGCAGCAACCGCTTGCAACCAGAAGTTTCCATTGTGCGGCTTGCGTGCGGCCGCACCAGGACTGGTTGCATGGGTTGGGCTACATGGGAACCTTGAACCATGCGTCCGGCTGCACTGTGGGTTTGCGCGCCCTGCTGTGGGATGTCGATGGCACCCTGGCCGAAACGGAACGGGACGGGCATCGCCGCGCCTTTAACCGCGCCTTTGCCGGCGCCGGTCTGCCGATTCGCTGGGACCAGGACAGCTATGCCCGTTGGTTGGGCATCAGCGGCGGCCACGAACGCATTCGGGCCCAGCTTGAAGCGCTCGAGGGCGCATCCCCAGCGCCGCAACGGGTGGCTGCCCTGCAGGCTGCCAAGCAACGTCATTACCAGCAGCTCCTGGCCGAAGGCGGGCTGCAGCTGCGTCCGGGGGTGGCCGATCTGCTCCAGGAGGCGCAGCGGGCGGGTCTGGTGCAGGTGATCGTCACCACCAGCGGCCGCACGGCGGTGCAGGCCTTGATGGACCATCTGCTCGGTCCGCTCGAGCAGGTGTTTCTCTTTTGGGTGTGTGGTGAGGATGTGCGCCACAAGAAACCCCATCCCGAGGCCTACCGACTGGCCTGCGACCGCCTCTGCGACGGGGGGCACCTCAGCACCCCCGACCAGCTGCTGGTGCTCGAGGACTCGGCCCACGGGCTGAGCGCCGCAGCGGCGGCCGGCCTGCCCTGTGTGCTGACCCTGAGCCATTACGGCGCGCGCGACAGTCAGACCGGCTGGGGCGCCGCCAGTGCCGTGGTCAGTGAACTCGGTCCGGCCGCCCAGGTCCTGCAGGGTCCGCCTTGCCAACAGGGGCAGATCACGCTCTCTTATCTGCAGCTGTTGCAGCGCCGTTCGAGCTCATGACCCGCTTGCCCCTGCAGAGCACCCGCTACAGCCGTCTGCAGGACAACCTGGCCCAGTCGCTCGGTCTTGGTGTCTCCGGTAGCTGGCGCCAGCGCAGTCTGCAGCTGCTGGCCCTGATGGCTGGGTTCTATCTGGGCGCGAATCTCACCACCTACGTCAACGACCGCATCCCCGGCGGTCGCCCCAGTGCGGTGGTCCTGATGGTGCTGGTGGTGGAGCTGCTGATCCGGTTGCGCAGCCGCCTGATCAAGGGCCGGCCATCGCTGGGCTGGGTGTTGTGTGACAACCTGCGCATCGGCGCTGTGTATTCGGTGGTGCTCGAGGCCTTCAAGGTCGGCACATGAATGCCAACCTGTTGTCAGGCTTCGCCCTGCCGTTGATCAGCCGCTTGCAGCGGTGTTGCAGCCAACCGGGTCGCTGCCCCGTGCTGGCCCTGCAGGCTCCGGTTGGTGCGGGCAAAAGCACGCTGGCAAGGCAGCTGCAGGATCGTGCCGCCACGGTCGGTCTGCGCTTGGCGGTGGCCTCAATCGACGACGCCTACCACGGTTGGGCAGAGCGGCAGCGGCGTCTGGCCGGCAACCCGTTTGGCGTCAACCGGGTGCCCCCCGGCAGCCACGATCCCGACCTGCTGGTGGCTGCCATCACAACCTGGCGGCACGGTGGCCCGCTAACCCTGCCCCGCTTTGATAAGACGCTGCGGCAGGGGCAGGGTGACCGCAGCGGTTGGCAATGCTGGAGCGACGCCGACGCTCTGCTGCTCGAGGGCTGGCTGGTGGGGTATGAACCGGTCGGACAGGCGGGCCTATCCCGCTGGCTTGCCGACCATCCAGATGAGCTGAACGCGGCTGAACAGGCCTGGTTGCCCCATTGGGACCAGGCCTTATCGGCTTATCAAACGCTCTGGCAGTGCTGTGACAGCTTCTGGATGTTGCAGCCGGAACGGCCATCCAGTGTGCTGCGCTGGCGGTTGCAGGCCGAAGCCCAACAGCGGCGGCGTGGTGGCCAGGTCCTTTCCACTCAGGAGATCAAGGCCCTGGTCCGGGCCAGCCAGGCATCCCTGCCCGCGGGCTTGTACGGACCGGCCCTGGAAGCCAGGGCCATCGCCATCGCCCGGCTCGATGGCCGCAGGCGCTGCCGTCAGGTGAGCCTGGATCAGGCCTCGCTGTCGTCTTCGCTGATGGGATACACGAAGCCCTGAGCACGGCCGCTCAGCACGGCCTTGCCGATCGACAACGCTTTCTGTGCAGCCACCGAGGCCTTGGCCTTCCAGTGGGCATGGCGCTGATTGCGCTTGCCTTTGGAGGTTTTCTTCTTGGGAACTGCCATCGCCCGACCTGTAGGCCAAACGGCAATTGTCTTGTGCCGACTCGCCTTTCGTCAAATCGCTAAGCTCGGGTGAAACCAGGAACCCTGTGGGCGCAAGCCTTCCGGCCGCGGCATCGGCTCCCGATCAGGCCAAAACCCAGACCCCGCCGCCACAACCGCTGTGGGGGCGCACGACGGCTAGCCCGTCCTACAGCCAACTGCTGCGCGATCTGCGCGCCGGCAAGATCAGCGAGCTGGAGCTGTCGCCCCTGCGGCGTGAGGTTCAGGTCAGCTATCGCGATGGTCAGCGCGCCCAGGTCAGCGTGTTCAGCAACGATCAGCTGCTGCTGCAGACCGCCGAACAGGCCAAGGTGCCGCTGAGTGTTCGCGATGACCGCCAGGACGGTGCCGTGGCTTCCCTGGTGGCCAACGGACTGCTGGTGCTGCTGCTGCTGCTGGGGCTGGGGCTGCTGCTGCGCCGTTCGGCCCAGGTGGCCAACCGGGCCATGGGGTTCGGTCGCTCGCAGCCACGCCTGCAGGAGGAACGGTCCACTCCGGTTCACTTCGAGGATGTGGCCGGCATCGCCGAGGCCAAGGAAGAGCTTCAGGAGGTGGTCACCTTCCTCAAGGCCCCCGAGCGCTACACCGCCGTCGGGGCCAAAATCCCGAAGGGGGTGTTGCTGGTCGGTCCGCCCGGCACCGGCAAGACGTTGCTGGCCCGGGCGATCGCAGGCGAGGCGGGTGTGCCGTTCTTCTCGATGGCGGCCTCAGAGTTTGTCGAGCTGTTTGTCGGGGTCGGCGCCAGTCGGGTCCGGGATCTGTTCCGCAAGGCCAAAGCCAAGGCTCCTTGCATCATTTTCATCGACGAGATCGATGCTGTGGGCCGGCAGCGCGGTGCCGGCATCGGTGGCGGCAACGACGAGCGCGAGCAGACCCTCAACCAGCTGCTCACCGAGATGGATGGCTTTGAAGACAACGGCGGGGTGATTCTGCTGGCGGCCACCAACCGTCCTGACGTGCTCGACGCGGCCCTGATGCGGCCCGGTCGGTTTGACCGTCGTATCACCGTTGACCTGCCCGATCGGCGCGGGCGCGAAGAGATCCTGGCGGTCCATGCCCGCACCCGGCCCCTGGATGGCACGGTCAACCTTGGTGTCTGGGCGTCACGCACGCCAGGGTTTTCGGGGGCTGACCTGGCCAATCTGCTGAACGAAGCGGCGATCCTGACGGCCAGACGTGAGCAGCAGCAGATCGATGACCGTGCGCTGACCGACGCGCTCGAGCGGATCACCATGGGATTGAGCGCAGCCCCCCTTCAGGACAGTGCCAAGAAACGGTTGATCGCTTACCACGAGATCGGCCATGCCCTGGTGACGACCCTGTTGCCCGAGGCCGACAAGCTCGACAAGGTCACCCTGTTGCCCCGCGCCGGCGGCGTTGGTGGATTTGCCCGCACCTTGCCCGATGAGGAGACCCTCGATTCGGGGCTGATCACCCGTGCCTTTCTCAAAGCTCGCCTGGTGGTGGCCTTGGCTGGCCGCGCGGCCGAGCTGGTGGTCTTTGGCCCCAGCGAAGTGACCCAGGGTGCGGCTGGCGATCTCGATCTGGTGGCCCGCATCTGTCGTGAAATGGTCACCCGCTACGGCTTCTCCAGCCTGGGTCCGGTGGCGCTGGAGGCCGATGGCGGCGAGGTGTTCCTGGGACGGGACTGGCTTCGCCAGAATCCGCACTATTCGCGCGAGACGGGCAACCGCATCGATGCCCAGGTGCGGCGGCTGGCCCAGAACGCTCTGGACCAGGCCGTCAGCCTGCTGCAACCTCGCCGGCAGTTGATGGACCTGCTGGTGGAGCGGCTGATCGTTGAGGAAACGATCGA
>JBJOHB010000194.1:0-4785 GCA_046047915.1 Cyanobacteriota bacterium | reverse complement strand
GCAGCAAGCCCGGCCTGGTGGAGCGCTTCGAGCTGTTCATCGCCGGCCGCGAGACAGCCAATGCCTTCAGCGAGCTGATCGACCCGCTGGACCAGCGCCAGCGGCTCGAGGCCCAGCAGGCCCGCAAGGCTGCCGGTGACGACGAGGCCCAGAGCGTGGATGAGGACTTCATCCACGCGCTCGAGGTGGGCATGCCCCCCACCGGCGGTCTGGGGATCGGCATCGATCGGTTGGTGATGCTGCTGACCGACAGCGCCTCGATCCGCGATGTGATCGCCTTTCCACTGCTACGGCCCGAAGCGGGGTCCAGGCCCGAACCGGCGCAGTGAGATAATCGTTCCATCAGGCTATGCCCCCCGTTCTGGGGTTCTCGGTTTCATGAGTGGCGAGCGCGTTGGATTTCGCTTCAAACACGCTGATGCGGTGGTGAAGCGCAACCCCCAGGGCCGTTCGCGCCGGGGCTGGGTGATGGAGCCGGTGGAGCAAACCACCAGCCGGGGCACCAAGATGCCGGCGTACCGCATTCGCTGGCGCGACAGCGAGCGCCCCGAGATCGTGTTGCAGCACATGCTGATCGCCGATCCCGACCCCACCCCGCCGCCCGAAGGCGTCAGCCTGGTGCCGCCTGCCCCCAAGGGCTGAGTCAACTCCAGCCCCGTAGCCGGTAGATCAGCAGTCCCAGGTGCTCCTTGAGGGCCACGGTGCTGCTGTGCAGCTCTTCGGCGTCGGGCAGCAGGTCCTCGACCAGGCTGGCGGCCGTCAGCCGGCCCCGTTGGCTGCGGTCTGGCAACTGAAAGTCGCAGGCCACCGGAATCACCGTCACCCCCGCCAGCCGTCTGAAGGTGGCCAGGGCCCGCGGCAGGTGGGTGGCACTGGTCACCAGCAGCACCGAGCGCCAGCGGCGCTGCCCTGCCAGCTGTTTCAGGGCAAGCGCTTCTTCGGCGGTGTTGCGCGGCTGCTCGAGCAGCAGCATCTGCGCGGGTCGGAGCCCCAGCTGGGCCGCCAGGGTCGCGGCCGAGCGGGCTTCGCTGGCCGCCGGGTCGGCGGCGGTCAGGCGCACCTTGCCACCGGTGAACACCAGCAGCGGTGCCTTGTCCTGGCGCAGCAGGTCGAGGCCGGTGAGCAGGCGGTCACCCGCCTCGTTGACTTCGACCCGGCGGCGGGGGGGCAGGGCCGGCCGCAGGCCGCCCCCCAGCACCACGATCGCGTCGGCCCTGGGGATCGGCCGGGGGGTCAGGGCGGCGCTGCGCTCCTCGAGCCCCCAGACCAGCTGGCGGCTGACCAGGGGCGTCGACGGGATCCACAGCACGGCGATGGCGGCGGCCGACAGCCAGGGGCTCCAGCGGCGGCGGTGCGCCACCAGGGCCGCCAGTTGCAGCAGCAGTGCCAGTCCCAGGGGGTACAGGCCCAGGGGCAGCAGTTTCGAGAGGATGAACCCCATGGTCAGCGTTGCTGTTTGCGCTTGAGCCGCTGCAGCTCCTGCTCGGCTTCAAACGCGGCCCAGTCGGCGTCCAGGCCGCTGCCCGTGGGCCGGGTGGCGGCCGTGCGCAGTTGTTCGAGCTCGGCGTCGACCCGGGCAAAGCGGGCCCCCAGCTCGCTCAGTTGTTGCCAGCGCTGACGGCCCTGCAGCATCAGCGTGGCCAGATGGGCCTCAGCCCGCTCGGCCAGCGCCGTGGCCCCGGCCTCGCGGGCCTTGGTGCTGCGCTGCTGCCACTGGCGGATGTCGGCGGCCAGGGCCAGCAGGCCCTGCCGTTGCTGCTCGGCCTGTTGCTGCAGTTGCTGGCGGGTCCGGCCCAGCTGCTGCTGGCGGTCCCGCGCCTCCTGCTGCTCCAGCCGCGCCTGCTGGGCCGGGTTGGCCTGCAGAAAGGCATCGAGCTGCTGGTTGAGCCGGGCTTCGAGATCGTCGAACCAGCTGGCCATCAGGGCGTCTCGGGAGCCCGGGTGATCAGGGGCGCTTCGATCTCTTCGGTCAGGGGGGTGATCGCCGCCTCGCGCGAGCGCAGCAGCAGCTGGGTCAGGCGGGCGATGGCCCCTTCGCCCAGATCCCGCTCGCTGATGCGGTCGAAGGCGCGGCGGTACAGCTCCTCCAGTTCGGCGATCAGGTCTTCGCGGGTCTGCCGCATGGCGGCGCGCTGCTCGTCGCGGCTCATGGCTGGTGCGTTGGCGGGGCTGGGTCCAAGTCTGCCTGGGCCAGCATGTGCAGGCTCAGGTCGCCGCCGGGATCGCTCCAGCTGTGCTCGAGCCGCCAGCCGGCGGCCGCGGCCAGGGCGGCAAAGGCCGCCGGGCTGTACTTGACGCTGTATTCGGTGATCAGCGCCTCGCCGGCGGCAAAGTGCCACGTGTGGCCGGCCAGGCTGACTTGCTGTGCGTGCTCGCTGACCAGGGCCATGGCGATGCGGCTGTGCTCGCGTTGCCAGCGGGCTTCATAGCGAAAGGCGCCGGGATCGAAGTCGCCCTGCAGGTCATGGTTGAGCCGCACCAGCAGGTTGCGGGCAAACGCCGCCGAGACCCCCGCCGCGTCGTTGTAGGCGGCCTCCAGCCGCGCCACCGGCTTGGGTTGGTCGATGCCGATCAGCAACCGGGACCCGCGTCCCAGCAGCCGGGCCATCTGGGCCAGCAGGGCTGTGGCTTCGTCGGGGCTGAAGTTGCCCAGGGAGCTGCCGGGGTAAAAGCCCAGCCTGGGCTCCTGCAGCAGCAGCGGGTCGGTTGGCAGGGCCGGCAGGTTGCTGTAGTCGCAGCAGACCCCCAGCACCGCCACCTGGGGGTGTTCCTGCTGCAGCACCGTGCAGGCCTGGCGCAAGGCCGCGGCGCTGATGTCGAGGGCGGCATAGGCGCCGGGACCAAGCGCGTCGAGCAGCGGTCCCACCTTGCGGGCATTGCCGGCACCGAATTCGACCACCACCCCCGGCCGGCTGCCCACCGCCGCGGCCATGGCGCCGGCCTGCTGCTCCAGCAGGGCTGTCTCGGTGCGGGTCAGGCTGTACTCGGGCTGCTCGCAGATCCGTTCGAACAGGCGCGAGCCCTCGGCGTCGTACAGCAGCCAGGCCGGCAGCTGCCGCGGCCGGCGCTGCAACCCCTCAAGCACCACCGCCGCCATGTCGGCCGGGGCCGGATGCAGATCCAGAACGCGGGCGCTCATGGTCTGTCCGCGTCCCTGGCCAGCCGCAGACCGCTGGCCATCCACCGGTCTGCGGGGCCAAAGAAATTGCGGTAGGTCAGCCGTTCGTGGCCTTGGGGCGTCAGATGGCAGCTGCCGCGTAGCACCATCTGCGAGCTCATGAATTTGCCGTTGTACTCGCCAACGGCGCCGGCGGCGGGCGCAAACCCCGGGTAGGGCCGGTAGGGGCTCGCGGTCCATTGCCACAGCACACCAAAGGCCTGCGGCAGCGCCGGTGCCAGCAGTTCCCACTCGGCTTCGCTGGGCAGGCGGCAACCGGCCCAGCGGGCGTAGGCATCGGCCTCGAACCAGCTCAGGTGCCGCACCGGTGCGGCCGGGTCCCGTCGGCGCCGGCCCGCCAGGGTGTAGGCGTCGTCATCGCGCCAGTAGCGGGGGGCCTGCCAGCCCCGCTGGCTGACCACGGCCCAGCCTTCGCTCATCCACAGCTCGGGCCTTTGGTACCCCCCGTCTGCGATGAAGGCGGCAAAGTCCCCGTTGCTCACCAGCCGGTCGGCCAGGGCAAAGGGCTCGAGCCAGACCCGGTGGCGGGGCGCCTCGTTGTCAAAGTGAAAGCCGGGGTCGCCTGGGGGATGGCCGATCTCGATGAGCCCCCCGCCATGGTCCAGCCAGCGGGGCTCGCCGCCGGGGTGCTGCTGCCGCCAGGCGCCTGCAAAGCGCTGCTCGGGCCCATCGCCGTAGACGGGCTCGAGCGGGTTGCGGCTGAACCCATCCAGCAGGTCCATCAGCAGCAGCTCCTGGTGCTGCTGCTCGTGCTGCAGCCCCAGTTCGATCAGGGTCAGCCATGGGGCGTCGGCTGGGTCGTCCTCGAGCAGCAGTTGCAGGGCCACGTCCACCCGCTGGCGCCAGGCCAGCACCGCCGCGATCGGCGGCCGGCTCAGCAGGCCCCGGTCGCCGCGGGCGATGCGGTCGCCCACCGCGTCGTAATAGCTGTTGAACAGGTACCCCCAGCGCTCTGGCGCCGGCTGATATCCCGAGATCAGGCCGGCGTTCTGGGCTGGCACCAACACGAAGGTTTCAAAGAACCAGGTGGTGTGGCCCAGGTGCCATTTGGGCGGGCTGGCATCGGCCATGCCCTGCAGGCACAGGTCCTCAGGCTCCAGCGGGGACACCAGCTCCAGACTGTGCTGCCGCACCCGGCTCAGCCGTTGGGCGAGGGCCATCTCCATCGATTCAGTCTTCCGAACCTAGGGTCAGGCCCCAGGTGTGCCTACCATCCGCCCACGCACACCCTTGGCCATGGGCGCCGTCCACCCCGGCATCACCGAAGGATTTGTGGGGGCCGTCGGCAACACGCCCCTGATCCGGCTCCATGCCCTGAGCCGGCTGACCGGTTGCACGATCCTCGGCAAGGCCGAGTTCATGAACCCGGGCGGCTCGGTCAAGGATCGCGCCGCCCTCGGCATCCTCCAGGAGGCTGAGGCCTCGGGAGCATTGCAACCGGGCGGCACGGTCGTCGAAGGCACCGCCGGCAACACCGGCATCGGTCTGACCCACCTGTGCAACGCCCGCGGCTACAGGGCCCTGATCGTGATTCCCGAGACCCAGTCGGCCGAAAAGATCGGCCTGCTGCGCAGCCTCGGCGCCGAGGTGCGCACGGTGCCGGCGGT
>JBJOHB010000193.1:0-2843 GCA_046047915.1 Cyanobacteriota bacterium | reverse complement strand
ACAGCTGGGCGGTCTTGCCTTCGCGGATCAGGTTGGCGATGGCGGGCGTGTTGATCATGATTTCCTGGGCCATCACCCGTCCGAATTCACCGGGTTGGGGATTTTGGCGTTTGCACAGGGTCTGGGCAAACACGGCCACCAGGCTGTTGCTGAGCTGCACCCGGATCTGGGTCTGTTGCGCCGGTGGGAACACATCCACCATGCGGTCCACCGTCTGGGCGGCCGAACTGGTGTGCAGGGTCCCGAACACCAGGTGGCCGGTTTCGGCGGCGCTGATCGCCAGCTGAATCGTCTCCAGGTCCCGCATCTCACCCACCAGAATCACGTCCGGGTCTTCGCGCAGGGCGGCGCGCAGGGCATTGGCAAAGCTGCGGGTGTCCTCATTGACCTCGCGTTGATGAAACAGGCTTTTGTGGCTCGTGTAAACGAATTCGATCGGATCTTCGATCGTCAGGATGTGTTCGGCCCGGTTCCGATTGATGTGCTCCAGAATCGCTGCCAGGGTTGTGGTCTTGCCCGATCCCGTCGGCCCTGTCACCAGCACCAGACCCTTGGGCATGCGGCTCATCTCCTCAACCACCGGCGGCAGGCCGAGGCTTTCGAGTGAGGGAATCGCGCTGCCCAGGGCCCGCAGGCAGGCGGCATAGCTGCCTTTCTGGCGGTAGACATTGACCCGGAAGCGACCAATCCCCCGCAGCCCATAGGAGCAGTCCAGCTCCCAGGTCTGTTCCAGCTGTTTGCGCTGGCTGTTGTTCAGCAGGCTGAAGATCAGCCGGTTGCAGGAGGCTTCGTCCAGAACCTCCTCCTGCATCGGCTGCAGTTGGCCGTTGAAGCGCCCATAGGGCGGAAGGTTGGCACTCAGGTGGAGATCGCTGCCGCCATGGCTGACCAGCTGCTCCATCAGCGCCTCCATGGAGATGGCCATCACCGCCTTAGCGACTGGTCAGACAGTAGGGACATTCGAGCCATTCATCCCGCAGACCGCCACCGCAGCCTTTGCAGGTCAGGCTGTTCAGGGCCCGGGCCCGTTGTTCCGTTGCCAGCCCCGATTCGGTCAGCAGCATGCGCTCCACTTCCTCGAGGGTGGTGTGCCCCTCGCGCACCAGATCAAGGCCATAGCCCAGCAGCGATTTCATGCCGTTCTCCAGGGCCAGCCGCCTCAGCTGGTCGGTGGTGGCCCGTTTGGCGGTGGCCGCGGCCAACGCCTCATTCATGCGCAGCACCTCGTAGACACCGATGCGGCCCTTGTAACCCGCCCCCTGGCAGCGGGGGCAGGTGTGCGGCGTGCCCGATGGGGTGATCGTCGCCTTGAAGAAGGTGACGTTGGTCTCGGTGCTGGCCAGCAGGCCGAACCGACTCAGCTCTTCGGGTGTGGGTCTGTAGCTCTGGCGGCACGTGCTGCACACCCGCCGCAGCAGCCGCTGGGAGACGATTCCCAGCAGGGAGGCGCTGACCATGAACGGTTCCACGCCCATTTCATCGAGGCGGGCGATGGCGCTGGGGGCATCGTTGCAGTGCAGGGTGGTCAGCACCAGGTGACCGGTCAGGGCCGCTTCAATCGCGGTCTTGGCGGTCTCCAGGTCACGGGTCTCCCCCACCAGCAGCACGTCCGGGTCCTGGCGCATGAAAGCCCGCAGCGCCGTGCTGAAGTCCAGACCCTTGTCCCGGTTGACCTGGGTCTGGGTGATCCCCGGCAGGCTGTATTCAATCGGGTCTTCCACCGTCGAGATGTTGAGGCCGGGATCGTTGCGCTCGGCCAGCAGCGAATAGAGCGTGGTCGACTTGCCTGAGCCGGTGGGGCCGGTCACCAGGATCATCCCGAAGGGCCGCGAGCCGATCTCGCGCACCAGCGAGCGCGTCACCGGATTGGTGATCAGGGTCTCGAGGTCCAGCTGGGTGGATGAACTGTCCAGCAGTCGCATCACCACCTTTTCGCCGTGGCGGCTCGGCAGGGTGCTGACGCGAAAATCCCGTTTCTTGCCCTTGTAGAGACGGCGGATGCGGCCGTCCTGGGGCAGGCGTCGCTCGGCGATGTCGAGGTCGGCCATGATCTTGAAGCGCGACGTGATCGCCGGCACCAGTGTCTTCGGCAGATTCTCGAAGTGCCGCTGCAGCACGCCATCGAGGCGGTAGCGCACCTCCAGGCTCTGCTCCTGCGGTTCAACGTGAATGTCGCTGGCGCCGCAGTCGATCGCTTCGATCAGGATCCGGTCCACCAGGCTCACCACCGGTGAGGTGTTGGCCGCGGCGCTGGAGGAGGCCTCCAGATCTTCGATGGCGTTGCCCGCCTCCAGCTGGCCGCCCTGGTCGGGCAGCTCCAGTTGATCGATGATCGAGCGGGACGCCGGCACCGCTCGAGGTGCGGCACTCGGCAGCTGGGCCTCCAGCCCGGCGGTGATGTCGTCGGCCAGGGCCAGATGCAGCGCCGCCTCCATGCCGCCTGCGGCCAGCTCATCGATCAGGGACTGGCGCTCGGCCGGCCCCCAGTAGGTGGGGATTGCCACGGCCAGCTGGCTGTCCTGAAGGCGTAGCGGCAGGCAGATCAGGCTGCGGGCCCGCTCCAGGGTCAGAGGGCCTGCGCCAGCAAGCAGGCTGCGGTCGGCCTGGGCCAGCTGCTCGGCGCTGAGCACGGGTTCCCGCAACAGCAGTTCGACCTCCAGCCGCTGCTGCTCAGCGCTGCTGGCATCGGGCACCGGCCGTGCAGGGGTCAGGGTCATCGCCTTGGGGAGGTGCGGGCTTCCGCCGCTTGTGGGAGGCGGCCGTGGCCTATCAACATGTCTAGAACCGATTGTCGTGGGCGTCACCATGAGCGATGACACCGTTGCGGGTTCCGGGGATTCCCT
>JBJOHB010000192.1:0-3816 GCA_046047915.1 Cyanobacteriota bacterium | reverse complement strand
CGGTGACCCTCAAACAGAAGGCGATCGTCGCCGGTGGTGTGATCGTCGCCGTTGTTGTGGTGGTGCTGGGGCTGCAGTGGTTGCTCGCCCATCTGGCCTACGAGCAGCAGCTGGCCCGCTGCAACGCCCTGCGGGATCAGCTGAGTCAGACCAAGGGCCGGCTCGATGCGACGACCCGCGACATGCGGCAGAGCCGGCTCAACCCCGACCAGTCCCGGTTGCTGCGCAGCACCGATCCGGCGGCCTACATCAACTATTCCGAGAAAGTCGCCACCAAGGTGGATGCGGTCGCCGATGCCGGCGAGCAGCTGGTCAAGCTCAGCAGCGACTATCAGGCCGCGAGCTGCCTGGATCTGGTGCGCTGAACGCTGAACGACTGAGCCTGACCCCCTGCAAGGCTCAGGTCTTCCCGACGACGCCCCAGCGGCCCATGAACGGCCAGCGCACCGTGAGCGCCATGGCGCCAGCCTGGGGCCACAGGTTGATCAGCGCGGCGTGCAGCGGCGGCAGTGGGTCGTGGCCGGCCAGACGGGCCGCTTGCACGGCCGACCAGGTGCCCAGGTAGCCCAGCAGTTGATCCAGATCCCACTGGCGCTCGATCCAGAGGTCTGTTGGGAAGGGCCATTCCTCCCCCGGAAAGGGCAGTCCGCTGTAGCTCTGGTCCACCCAACGGCGCTGGGGCGGCCACCAGGGCGCCAGGGTCTCGCCATAAAAACGATCCAGCAGGTGCTGCACGGCCATCACGCTGGCCGGATCGCTGCCCACCAGCTGGAACGGCAGGTAGCCGATCCAGGCCATGACGGCGCCCGGGCGGCACACCCGCCGCACCTCGGCATTGAAGGCGTCGCTGGCAAACCAATGCACCGCCGCTGCCACCAGCACCCCATCGACGCTGGCGGCGTCGAGGCCGCTAGCGGTGGCGCTTGCCCGGCGGTACTGCACCAGGGGGTGGGGGGCGGCCGCGGCGAGCTGGGCTGCGCTGGCATCGGTGGCGATCACCTGCACCCCTCGCCTGGCCAGGGCCAGGGCGGCCTGGCCGCTGCCGCAGCCGCAGTCCCAGACCAACGGAGGTTGGCCGGGCTGCGGAGTCAACCGAGACAGGTAGGCGTCAACGAACCCTTCTGGGTAGGTGGGGCGATGGAGGGCATAGGCCGCCGAAACCCCACCAAACAGATCTGACGCGTCGGCAGCGCTCATCCCACCCTGCTGGTGTCGCCGCCGGCAGCAAAGACCAGCAGCCTGTTGTTGGCGGGCATCGCCACATCGGCCAGGGCGCCCAGGCCCTGACGTTCGGCCAGGGCGGTGATCCAGTCGGCGTCCCGCACCCCCATGGCGGGGTCGATGCTGCGCAGGTGGGCGTCAAAGGCGGCATTGCTGGGGGCGCTGTGGCGCCCGCCGTCGCTGAACGGGCCATAGAGCAGCAGCAGCCCACCGGGGGCCAGCACGGTGGCGGCGCCGGCCACCAGCTCAGGCACGGCGCTCGCCGGCATGATGTGGGCCGTATTGGCGGTGAACACTGCCTCATAGAAGCCGTCGGGCCAGGGGCCTGCGCTCACGTCGAGGGTGATCGCATCGGCCAGGTCACTGCCGGGCGCCAGCTCGCTGCGGCCTTCGAGCTCGATGCGTTGCTGCAGGTCGCTGCGCTGCTCGGCCCGCTCGCTGGGCTGCCAGTGCAGCTGGCTGATCTGGCGGGTGAAGTGGACGGCATGCTGGCCACTGCCCGAGCCGATCTCAAGCACCCGTGCCGGCCGCGGCAGCCACCGGGCCAGCGCATCGGCGATCGGCTGTTTGTTGCGCTCGCAGGCTTCGGACAACAGCACGGGTTGCAGCGACGGGATGAACGCAGCGCTCAGGGCTGATCCAGGCCCTGGCGCAGCTCGGCGCAAAAGCGTCCGGCGGCGGCGGCCACCGGCTGGCCGGCGGTGTGAGCCTCGGCCATCGCCTTGACCAGGGCGCTGCCGACGATGGCGCCATCGGCCCCCCAGTCGCGCACGCGGCGGGCCTGCTCGGGGCCCGAAATGCCAAAGCCCACGGCCACCGGCGTGTCCCCCTGGTCCTTGAGCTGCTGCACCAGCGGGCCCACCCGCTCTTGCAGGTTGGTGCGCACCCCGGTCACCCCGGTGACGCTGACCAGATAGGTGAAGCCGCGGCTGGCGGCGTGGATGCGGGCCATGCGCGCGGCCGGGGTGGTGGGGGCCACCAGCAGCACCAGGTCGAGGCCGTGGCTGGCGGCAATCGCCGAGAGCTTTTCGCCTTCTTCGAGGGGCAGATCGGGCACCACCAGGCCGGCGGCCCCGGCCGCGGCGGCCTCACGGCAGAAGGCCTCCATGCCCTTGTTGAGCAAGGGGTTGCTGTAGGTAAACAGCACCACCGGGATCGTCAGCTGGCCTTTGAGGCTGCTCAGCATTGCCAGCACCTTGGCGGGGGTGGTGCCAGCCGCCAGGGCGCGGCTGGCGGCCGCCTGGATCACCGGGCCATCGGCCAGGGGGTCGCTGTAGGGGATGCCCAGCTCGATCAGGTCGGCGCCGCTGGCCTCAAGGGCCAGCAGGCTGGCGGCGGTGGCCTCCAGATCGGGATCACCCGCCATCAAAAAGGGCATCAGGGCGCAGCGCTGCTGCTGCCGCAGGGCCTCAAAACGCTGCTGGATCGCCGTCACGCCCGCTGTTCAGATGCGTCTGAGCCTATGGGGTCGGCCACGCCCGATTCGCCGCCGGCACCACTGTCGGCCAGCAACCTGGCCTGCTCGTCGGGGCTCAGCGCTTCGAAGCGCTTGAGCAGTTCGGCATCGGTGTAGGCGTCGTAGGCCTGCCGGTAGTCGCGCCGTTGTTGCATGTAGGTCATGCTGCCGGTCAGGGCCCTGAACAGGTAACTGCCTGTCCAGACCAGCACCAGCACCATCAGCACCGCCGATGCGGCGATCCCCGCCGAAAAACCCTTAAACCCGGTAGCCGCAAAGGCCCCGTACCCGGCAGCTCCCAGGGCCAGCACCGCGAGCCCCAGCAGCAGGGATTGTCCTTTGGTCATCGCGTCCTAGGCCTCACCCTGTCCTGCCATCCGCAGGTTGATGAAGGGGGCAAACAGAATCAGCCCGGGGAAAAACAGAAACACCAGTCCGTAGACCCCCAGGCGCTCGATCTTGCCCATGGTGGTCCAGCGCTTGACCATCCAGGCGTAGAGCAGCAGAGGCACGACCACCAGATAGGCACCGCCCAGGGCCACGTACAGACCAAGCACCACCAGGGTGTCCGCGGAGTTGGCGCTCAGGAAACCGGGCAGGGGCACTGGCTCAGCACAGTTGGGGCCAGCATAGGAGGCCCTGCTTGGGACATGGCCAACGCACCGAGGCGGACCTCATGGACCCCATGGACACCCTGGTCACGGAACCTAAGCTGCATCCGCCGGGGGCATGGCGAAACCGGTAGACGCAGCAGACTTAAAATCTGCAGGCCGCAAGGCTGTGGGGGTTCAAGTCCCCCTGCCCCCATCGGTCATGCCTGATCCGCAGCTGGATCGCGAGCTCGAGCAGGCTCGCCGCCACGGCCGCTGGCTGGCCGACGACGAGCTCGCCGCCCTTGATGCCCAACACCAGCAGACCCTGGAGCAGGACCAGGGGCAACGGCAGACCCGCCGCAAGCTGATCCTGCTGACGGGGATCTGCCTGCTGTTGCCGCCCCTGTGGCCCCTGGCCCTGGGGTTGACGCTCTACCTGCTGTTTCCCCGCACCACCCAGCGCTTTGGCCTGATCGCCGGCATCCTGTTGCTGATCGCTGGGGTGTTGTTGGCGGTGCTGCTGCTGGGCCTGGTGGTGGCGATCCT
>JBJOHB010000191.1:0-4058 GCA_046047915.1 Cyanobacteriota bacterium | reverse complement strand
AGGTGACGGCACCGCACCAGGCCCAGCTGCTGCAGCTGGCGCAGGTGGCGATACACCGTGGCCAGGCCCATCGGCCGGCTGCCCTGGCGCAGGCGGGCATGCAGGTCCTGACCAGACAGCTCACCCTTGCTGCGCTTGAGCTCCTGGAGGAGTTGCTCCTGTTTGGCGGCGAGCGGCACGGTCGAACGGCGTCAGAGTCTTTTTATCCCACCTGGACGGCTCTGGGGCTCACGGTGGGAGCCAGAGCGCCAGACGCGCCTGCTTGTGCAGGGGACGCAGGGCCAGGGTCGTGGCATCCATGACCATCGCCTGCGGCGCGGCTGCAACGCTACCGCTGCCGTTCCGGTTCCAGGGCCTGAGCACCAGCAGCAGCTGATTGGTGGTGGCATCAAAGTTCAGAGGTGTGCCGGGCTCCAGCTCCCAGTTGGGCAGGCTGCGGCGGGCCACGATCTGCCCGCGACGATTCAGGGTCAGCACCGTCAGCTCAGGTCGCTGAATGCCTTCGATCAGGGCGATCCAGAACCGTTCGCCGTTGCCCTGGCAGCTGCTGGCCAGGACCGCCTGGGGGCCGATCCACACCTGCCGGGGGGGGCGTCCCGGTTCCACCACATCCAGGGAACGGCGGAAGTCAGGCCAGTGGCGCACCAACAGGGCCACCCCGGCCCGCGGGCAGAAGCTGCTCAGATCGCGACTGCCCGGCAGCAACTGCTGACGCGGCGGCCGGGGCGGGAGATCCTGCAGGCTCAGCCCCTCACTGATCGGAACCACGACAGCCCCCCCCTGGGGCAGCAGGCGCATCGGCCCGCTTGCTGCGTAGGGCAGGGTGATCGCGCGGGCTGCCCGGCGCGGCCACAGCAGGGTGCGGGCACTGCCCGGTTCCAGCCCGCCGCTCTGGATCAGCAGGTCACCGAAGCGGTTGCTGCTGAGGTGGGCAAACAGATGGGTGTCCCGGTCCAGGGGTGTGGGCGGGCCAGCCCGTGGTGACTGCAGACCCTGCGCAGCCGGGGCCAGGTTGCGCTGCTGCAAGGGGATCATCCAGATCTGCTGTCCTGCAGGCGCCTGGGCGTCCCGGCCCTGGCTGACCACGGCCACCCCAGAACCATCACCCAGGGGTTCAACGCTGAGGATGCTGTCCCAGACCGGTGACAGCGGTTGCCAACGGCCGTTGTGCTCCCGCAGCTGCAGTTGTTCCCCCCCCGGCACCGGGACGACAGCCACGATTCGTGGCCGCGGATCCCAGAGCCATCGGCTGGGCGGCAGCGGTTGGGCGCGCCGGTCCCGGCCGGCCAGCGCCAGCTGCAGCGGCTGATCGAGGCGCACTCCCGGGTTCAGGCTCAGCTTGAGGACGGGGCCTGCCGCCAGCCAGCGAACGGCCAACGGGGGAGTGATCCGACTGGCGGCAGCCACACTGCCGCGATCCATCGGCCGGCTAAAGCGCAGTTCGAGACCGCCGGGCCCGCTGCTGGCTGCGCTTGCGCTCAGCCCCAGCAACCGCGGCGGCTGGCGCACCAACAGCTGCTGCTGCCCAACGGCCAGCCCCACCGGCAGCAGCAGCGCCAGCAGCAGCCGGTTCATGGTTCCAGCGGCCGCCGTGGCCGTTGGATGGGCTGAATGCGGCGGGGCACCAGCACCAGTTCCTCACCCAGGGGGCCGGACTGCACGGCCATCACCCCTTCGACCTTCAACCATTGATCGCGCTTGGGTAGGGGACGATCGCTGGGCCAGCGCACCGCCAGTCCGACCGGCGTCGCATCGGCCAGGCAACAGCGCACCAGCAGCCGGGCCAGCACCGGCGGGCTGCCCTCCCGGGGCAGCACAAAGCCGCTGATTGCGGCCGGCTCACCGTTGAACAAGCGGGGATCGGGCTGGCTGCGCAGCAGCCGCACCCAGTCAGTGAGGCTGCGCTGGGCCGAAGGCAACACAAAGGTCAGCTCGGGTTCGGCGGTGTCATCGATCGGGCGTTGCTGCGCCAGGTCGGCAAACGACGGATTGGGGGGCACAAGGAGCAGCGGCACAGCGATCAGGGCGCTCACCGCCAGGGTCAACCCGTCGCGGCGCCGAGCAGGTTGGTTTGTTGTGGACTGGTGCCTGTGGGGCAGCAGCATTGCCACAGCCAGCACCAGCAGCACCACCCCGGCCAGGTTCACCAAGGGGTGAAACCCAGCCCGCAACAGCAACGCCAGGCGTCCGTCGCCAAAGGCCCGCAGCAGCACCAGGCCCCACAGCGCCAGGCCGGCCGCCCGCAGCCTGGTGCTGGTCACAGCCGCCACAGGTTGATCCACTGCCCGATCAACAGCACCACCAGCAGGGCGCCACCGCTGGCCAGCAGCAGGCCCCTGGGCCGCAGCAGCAGTCCCAGCAGACCGACCAGCTTCAGGTCGATCACCGGTCCCAGCACCAAAAAGGCCAGTAGGGCTCCCGGGGTCACCTGGGCCGCAAAGCTCAGGGCCAGAAAGGCGTCGACGCTGGAGCAGACCGAAATCACCAGGCTCAGGGCCATCAACGCCAGGATCGAGCCGGTCGGCGCTCCGCCCAGTTGCAGCAACCACTGGCGCGGCAGCAGGGTCTGCACCAGGGCGGCCAGCAGGCATCCGCCCACCAGCAGCAGCGCCAGCTGCAGCAGCTCGCCACTGCTGTGGTGCAGCACATCCAGCAGCGCTGGCCGCACCGCCGCGGCGGCGGGTGGGGCTGGTTCGGTGCCCACCAAGCCGCTGCGCCGTTGCAGCAGGGGCACGGCGCTCAGGGGTTGATTCAGGCGCCGTTCCGCCAGAACATCGGGCTGCAGCAGCTGTTCTTCGGGTAGCAGGGCCAGCAACCGGCAGAGACTGACGGCCACCACCACGGCCGCAAGCGGCCGTGCCAGCAGCAGCCAGGGCTGATCGGGAAAGGCGGCCCAGGTGCTGGCGATCACGATCGGGTTCAGCACCGGTGCAGCAAACAGAAAGCCAAGGGCCCCGTCGAGGGGGGCTCCGGCCACCAGCATGCGGCGGGCCACCGGCACGTTGCCGCATTCGCAGGCAGGCAGGGCAAAACCCAGCGCCGCCCCACACAACGGACCCAACAGAGGATGGGAGGGCAACCGGCGCAACCAACGGCCGCCCGGCGCCAGCCAGCGGACCAGGCCCGAGATCAGCACCCCGATCAACAGAAACGGCATGGCCTCGATCAGCAGCCCCTGGAACAGGGCCCAGGCTGTGGGCAGCCAGGCTGGGGCAACCATGGGCGGCCAATCGGGCCCACCAACGCTGGCACAGGCGATCGCGCCCTGATGCGCTGAATAACGGTTCTATGATGAAGGTGATTGTTGGGCGGGTTCGTCCTCCCCGTTCCCCTGCTCTGGTTGCATGGCCCAGATCAAACGCCCCGGCTGTCGCGTTCTGCTCGGTTCGTTGGCCCTGGCCCTCGCCGTGCCCGCCATCCAGTTGCCAGCACCCGCTCTGGCCCAGCACCAGGAGCCGACTGGCTCAGGGGTCGTGCAGCCAACGCCAGGAGCGCGGCCGCTGTTCATCAATCTGACCAGCGATGACGCGCATCGCGCCCTGATGGCGATCGGCTTCGGCGAGAACCAGTTGAAGGCAGGCCATCCGCTGACCATTTATCTGAACGACCGGGGTGTGCTCCTGGTGTCGCGCACCCGTGCCTCGCAATTTTCTCGCCAACAGGAACAGTTGCAGGCCTTGCACAAGGCTGGAGCCCAGATTCTCGTCTGTCCGATGTGCATGAAGCACTTCGGGGTGTCGTCAGCAGACCTGATTGGTGGAGCGCAGATGTCTAATCCACGCCTTGCCAATCAGGCTCTGTTTCGGCCGGGTAGCGTCAGCCTCAGCTGGTAGTCGGCTGTTGCTGCAGTCCATCAGTCAGCGCGTTCTGCCGACCCATCTGCTGGCTGATCACCCAGTTGGTGGCGGCTTTCTGGGTGTGCCAGGCCTGCAGCAGCTGTTTGGCGATGCTGCGCAGTTCGCCGGCATCTGCGGTGGCGTCAATGGCGCGGCTGAAGCGCTCGATCTCAAACTGTTGACCCACACTCAGGGCGATCTTCATGGTCATGAGCGTCACCA
>JBJOHB010000190.1:0-10512 GCA_046047915.1 Cyanobacteriota bacterium | reverse complement strand
AGGGCCCGCATCAGCCGGCGGCGGTTGTCGATCTGGCCGTCCTGGGCAAACAGCAGGCCCGCCTGCCACAGCGGGCCGATGCCGTCGATCTCGCGCTCGAGCCCGGCCCGATCGAGCGGCTCCCCCCAGGCGGCGGTGGGGTAGGTGTCGCGCTCGGCAGCGGTGGCAAAGGGCACGACGATGCCGCACGGCCGGTGGCCGCAGGCCAGGCCGCTGTCGGCTTCGATTTGGGCCACCCAGGTCGGGACGCGCGCCAGGCTGGCCTGTCCCAGCTGCAACTGGGTGCCCTGCAGCCCTTCGGCATGGGGAGCCAGCATGCCAGCCGCCACGAAGCCGGCGGCCTCCTTGCGGTTGCGGCTGATCACCCGCACGGCGCGGCCCCGGCGCGCCAGCTGGTGGGCGATCGCCAGACCGATCAGGCCGCCCCCCAGCACCAGCAGGGTGTCGGCATCAGCTGGGGCGGAAGCCATAGCCCTTGGTCAGACGGAACACGGTCGCCGATAGCAGCACCAGGGCGATCACGTTGGGCAGGGCCATCAGGGCGTTGAGGGCTTCGGTCGTGGTCCAAAACCAGGGCACGCCGCTGACGCAGCCCACCACCAAGGCCCCGGCCCAGACCAGGCGAAACGGCCGGTTGCTGCGGCTGCCGAGCAGATACTCGAGGCAGCGTTCGCCGTAGTAGGCGAACACGATGATCGTGGTGAACGTGAACAGCAGGGTGGCCAGATCGGTGACCCAGCCCGAACCGGGCAGGGCCCACTCAAAGCCCCGGCTGACCAGGGTGTGCCCGTCCTGCCGGGCCAGGTAACTCTCACTGCACAGCACCACCAGAGCCGTCATCGTCGAAACCACGGCGGTGATCAAGGTGCCGAGCATCGCGACCATGCCCTGCAGCACCGGGTCGTTTGGGCGAGCCACCGCGTGCACGATCGGGGTCGTGCCCAGCCCCCCCTCCTGGGTGAACACTGCCCGGCGGACGCCAGCGGTGAGCATGATCAGCAGCGATCCGCCGGCCATGGCCCGGCCGTTGAAGGCATCATTGAAGACGGCCTGCAGGGCACGGGACAGGCTGGCCGGGTGCATCAGCAGGGCTGCGGCGGTGAAGCCGACGTAGCCCACCACCATCACCGGGACCAGGATGGAGCTGATCCTGCTGATCCGACGGATGCCGCCCTCAATGATCAGCAGCGTCACGGCCGCCAGCACCACCCCAGTCAGGAGTGGCGGCATGCCGGCGACGTGCTCGAGGCTCTTGCCCAGCTCCATGGCCTGAATGCCGTTGCCCAGGCCAAAGGTGGCCAGGCTGCCGATGCCGGCAAACATCAGCCCCAGCCAGCGCAGGGATGGCGGTAGCCCCCGGCCCATGTAGTGCATCGGTCCACCGACCAGCTCCCCCCTGTCATTGCGGCTGCGGTACCGCACAGCCAGCAGGGCCTCGGCGCATTTGGTCGCCAGGCTCACCAGGGTCACGACCCACAACCAGAACAGTGAGCCGGGGCCGCCCACGCTCATGGTGATCGCCATCCCGGCCAGACAGCCCGTGCCGATGGTGCCGCCCATGGCGGTCATCAGGGCGGCAAAGCTTGAGATGCTCCCCTCCCCATCGCTCTGGCGCAGGCTGCGCCAGGCCTGGGCCACCCCGAAGAGCAGATGGCGAAGCGGCAGAAAATGCAGCCCCAGGCTCAGGTACAGGCCCAGGTAGGCGATCCAGTCGACCAACAACCCCCAGAGGAAGTCGTTGGTCTGGTCCATCAGGATCTGCAGGTTCATGGTTTGCGTTCAGATTGCGGTGGCGGCTGTTTCAGTGCTCTCGCCCTGCAGGCCAAGACGCCGGCTGAGCCACGGCAGACTGAGACCCTGAAAGCACAGATTCATCAGGACGACCACAAAAATCATCCCCTCAACCTCGGCCCGCAATGCGGGGATGGCCTCGGGAGACACCCCCGGGAGTTCGGGGATGGCATGGATGACCACGTAGGACAGAGCGAGGGGAACTGCTCCCCGCAGGCCGCACCAGGAGATCAGCACGTTTTCGCGCCAGTTGAAGGGCGACACCCGGCTGAAGGCCAGCACGCTCAGGGGCCTGGCGATGAACATCAGCGCCAGAGCTGCAAGGATTCCCTGGGGTAGGACAATCAAGATGTTGGCCGGGTTAATGATGACCCCAAAGAGCAAGAAGACCATCATCTCCATCAATGTGTTGAAAGACTCGAGACTGTTTTCCAGGGTTTCGCTTGTGATCAATGGATTTTCATAGATGTCATTGGCCAGGAATAGGCCTGTGACGTAGACGGTGATGAAGCCCGAGCCCCCCAACTGGGCTGAAAATCCATAGGCTGCCATCGCAATGGCGATGCCCACGATCAGAATCTGATCTTTGCTTGTGATGAAATGACGTAAAATATATTGACTGACGTAGGTCAGCAGCAGTCCTACCATGATGCCGCTGCCAATCTGCTTGATGAAGGTCTGAATCTGGCCAGCCATGCCGCCGACGGTGATATCATTCAGAGCCTGTGCTGCGGCGGACTCTTTGAAGCACAGTCCAAGAATTAATGATAAAAATAGGATCGCTGCTGGATCGTTGACGGACGATTCAAATTCCAGGAGCAGGCGCACGCGTTGGGGTACGTAACGGCTGACCGAGCTCAAAACACTTAGCGTTGCACCGGCGTCGGTCGAGCCCAGGCAGGCGGCCACCAGCATCGATAGGCTCAACGGTAAGGGGCTCAGCAGAGACGTGCCAACATCCGCTTTGAAAAAGATGGCGTTGAAGCTAACGGTGATGATGTGGATGAGGGAGCCGAAAATCAGCGATGAAACAATCACGCCTCCGATGGCCAGCAATAGTCCGTAGCCAAGTAAGCGGCGGATCTGTTGGATGTTGGTCTTCAGTCCTGCATAGAACAGCAGCATCGTTAGGCTGATGATGTGCAGATTTTCGACACCCTGTGCGCCGAAGATCTGTTCTTCTGGATTGATGGCCACGCCCAGCAGCAACACCCCGAGAATCGCCGGAACCTGCAATTTGCGGGCAAATTTGCTGGCCACCAGCGTGGCCAAAAAGGCCAGGGCCGCCACTGACATCAGCAGTGGAAATGGAACCCGTTGCATCAGGTTCGCCATGGCGCTGCCTGCCTGAGGCTCGGAGCCATGCGCTTGAGCCGCGGCTAGCAGGGGCGCGGCCCAGATTCTGAACCAGGCCATTGGTGTCCTGATGCTGTGAGAGCCCAGCCTAGGAGCTGCCAGCAAGGGCCCTTCCCCACTCCCCTGCGCCTCCATAGGATCGGGAGCAGCAGAGGCAGCGAGGTCATGGTCACAGCGGCAGCGGCACCGGCCCAGTGGGAAGCGGTCATCGGCCTGGAGACCCATGTGCAGCTGGGCACCGCCAGCAAGATCTTCACCTGCGCCTCCACCGCCTTCGGCGATGACCCCAACAGCCACATTGACCCGGTGGTCTGCGGGCTGCCCGGCACCCTACCGGTGCTCAATCAGAAGGTGCTCGAGTACGCGGTCAAGGCGTCCCTGGCCCTCAATCTGAATGTGGCCGAACACAGCAAGTTCGACCGCAAGCAGTACTTCTATCCAGACCTGCCCAAGAATTACCAGATCTCCCAGTACGACGAGCCGATCGCCGAAGACGGCTGGATCGAGGTCGAGGTGGCCGAAAAGGGCAAGGAGACCTACCTCAAGCGCATCGGCATCGAGCGCCTGCACATGGAAGAGGACGCCGGCAAGCTCGTGCATGCCGGTAGCGACCGCTTGGCGGGCTCCACCCATTCGCTGGTCGACTACAACCGCGCCGGCGTGGCCCTGGCCGAGATCGTCAGCAAGCCCGACCTGCGCACCGGCCGCGAAGCCGCCGAGTACGCCAGCGAGATCCGTCGCATCGTTCGCTATCTGGGCGTCAGCGACGGCAACATGCAAGAGGGCTCTCTGCGCTGTGACGTCAACATCTCGGTGCGGCGCGGGCCCGATGCCCCTTTCGGCACCAAGGTCGAGATCAAGAACATGAACTCGTTTTCGGCCATTCAGAAGGCCTGTGAGTACGAGATCCAGCGCCAGATCAAGGCCTACGAGGCCGGTGAGCCGGTGGTGCAGGAGACCCGCCTGTGGGACGAGGGCAAGCAGGTCACCAAGAGCATGCGCGGCAAGGAGGGGGCCAGCGATTACCGCTACTTCCCCGACCCTGATCTTGGCCCGATTGAGGTCAGCGTCGAGCAGCGCCAGACCTGGCTGGCTGAGCTGCCCGAGCTTCCCGCCGCCAAGCGCCACCGCTATGCCGAGCAGCTGGGGTTATCGCAGTACGACGCTCGGGTGCTCACAGACGAGCGCCCGATGGCCGAGTACTTCGAGGCTGCTGTCGCTGCCGGCGCCGATGCCAAGGGCGTTGCCAACTGGATCACCGGTGACATTGCCGCCTACGTCAACGCCAACCGGCTCAGCTACAGCACCCTGCCGCTGCAGCCTGAGCAGTTGGCCGAAATGGTCAAGCTGATCGATGGCGGTGTGATCAGCGGCAAGATTGCCAAGGAGATCCTGCCCGAGCTGCTCGAGCAGGGCGGCTCGCCCAAGGCCATCGTCGACGAACGGGGCCTGGGCATGATCAGCGACCCGGCGGCGATCACCGCCATCGTCGACGCGCTACTGGCCGCCCACCCCGAGGAAGTGGAGGCGTTCAGAGGCGGCAAGACCAAGCTGCAAGGGTTCTTCGTCGGTCAGCTGATGAAGCAGACCGGAGGCAAGGCCGACCCCAAGCTCGCCAATCAGATTCTGAACACGAAGCTCAAGGGCTGACGCGTCTGACGCAGCGCTTCAAAACGAGATGCGCGTTGCCACGCCAACGGTGAGCAAATCACCCAGGTCAACGCGTGTGTTGGGTTGAATGATGTACTGCACCATCGGTGTGATGGTGAACCAGGGTGAGATCTCGAAGCTGTAACCCAGCTCGATCGTGTTCTGGGTTCCAGTCACCAGGCACCCAGGCACATTGCGGCAGGGGCTTGAAAGAATCTGGTTCTGCACGAACCCTGAGGTTCCCTGAACCATGGCCCAGCCCAGGTAGGCCACGTCACGGGGGCGTTTCGCGAAGAGCCCTTCATAGCCAAGCCCCAGCGCATACCAGGATTTAAGAATGTTGCGGTCGTCCCAGAAGCCTCCACCCAGTTTGGCAATGCCTGTCAGGCCGCGGCTGTAGGAGCCAGGCACGCGATAGAGCATCGCCTCAGCTGAGGCATAGATCTGAGCATTGCCATAAAGGGTCTGGCGTTCGCCACCAACAAGAGCAGTTGGTTGCCCAGCCGTGTTAAGCATGTTGTTGTAAATGCGACCGGTGTGATACTGGCCGCCCAATTTGAAATACCAAGGCTTGCCGTAGTCTTTGGCGTCGGTGGTGTAAGTGCCGCCTTTGTAGGTGATCTCCCCCTGAATTTCAATCCCGTTTTCGGCGGTCAGATTCTGGCCCCAGTTAATGCCGCGTGTGTTGTTGCGACCATCATAGGAGTAATAGCCTTGGCCAACCTGCAGTTCAAATTCAAGATTTTTGTTGACCATCTGATACCACTGAACCCCCAGGGGTGCAACGGGGTAGCAGGGGGCGTTGCCGGTGAACAGAGTGGTTCCCAGCATGCAGGGTTCGGTAAAGGTCCAGAAATTGAAAAGGCCGGCAAGGATCGAGCGGTTGAATGTGATTGAATTCCAGATGTTGCCAACTCGTACGTAGGACTGCATGCCAGGGCCGTACCGTTGTTGAAACCAGACTTCGAACAGGCGGAAGCCTTGGTCCAGGTAGGTTGGATCGCCCAACCCAACTTCGGTGAAGAACTGACCATGCAGTTGTGATGTGCCTGTTCCGTTCAGACGGTTGCGGTAGGCATAGAGCGGTCTGCTCTCTGGGTAGGTGAATGAGAAGTGAAGTTGACCGCCTTTCCAGGTCTTGGAGACAAGGTTGGAGTAGAAGTCCAGGCCGTAAACCTGGTTGATGTTGTATTCGTTGTAGTAGATTCCGGCGCTTGGTAACCCCGGTGCAGTGGATGCTTGCGCTGGATTGAGAAAGGGATTGTTCGGCTTGGCGTTGCTGACGGCGTCTGCTGCCAGGTCGACTGAGAGGCATCCGTAGAAATCAATGCCTTTCTTGTAAAGTTCGTCTCGAAAACCTCCCCAGTTACCTGTCAGATAATCGCGCTCAAAGAATTTATTTTCTGCGCCTGCTGGCATGCGAAATTCCTGCCGCACATAGCTGTCCAGTCGCCGGTAGCTGCGCGGGGTCTTGAGGTGCTCAATCGTGTCGCAATGGAGCGCACGCGATGGGTGCTGGCCCGGTTTGAGCGGTTGGATCCCAAAGGGGTTGCTTGGCGTTGGGATGACGCTCTCGGGGGAGACGGGAAAGGTGGCATCATCCAACTCATCTCCGGGGCCAATGACTGGTGCAGAGGATGGCTGTGCTGGTGTGGTCGGGCTGGCGGCCGGTTCCTGGTTGCTCTGGGCCAGTCCCGCCTGCGGGGATGTCAGCAGGGGGAGCGTAATCAGGACAGCCCAGGGATAGCGCATTGATCTGCGATCGGTAGATGGGGCATCTCGTTTTTGCCCCGGATTGTGCTCGCTTTGTTACTCCCAAAAACGACGTCGGCTACGCGAACGCTTCCAACCATCAGCATTTGGTTGCATCGCTGTGATGGCGATGGTCAACGCGGCAGCAGGCCACAGGCAAATTTGGGGCCATCGACGCCGCGGTGCACGATCACCGAGCGTCCCAGGATCTGGCTGAGGCTGCGCAAACGGGTGGCGGCCACCACGCTGGTGCTGACACCGTCGGCATTGGCGATCAGATCCGGTAGATCCCCCAGGGGCAGGCCCTTAGCGGTGCTGCCATGGGCTCCATGGCCACCGTGCCCGTGCCCATGGGCACCATGCCCCATGACGCCCGTGGGATCCCAGTGGGGGCCTGCCGCGGCCCCAGGCACCAGCTGGCCCTTTTCAACGGCGGGGTCGCAGGAGCGGAACTGATGAATGTGCATGCTGTTGCGCCCCGGCAGCAGCCCCTGCACATCGGCCTGCACCACCAACCCCCGGTTGGTCTGGCTGAAGCGCAGGCTGCCCAGACGGGTGCCGGTTCCCTTGGCGGTGACCTCGTAGACGGGGATCTGCAGGCTGGGCAGGGGATCGGCGGCGCGGGCCCCACCGGTCACCCCAGCCCCCAGAGCCAGGGCGGCCAGCAGGCCCAATGCAGGTCTGACTCGATCGGATTGCATCACGGCCACCATCGTTGGTGCTGCAGAACGTTGGCCAGATGCTGGCATCACCCTTCCGTTGTCTGGGGGCTTGCAACACAGTTGTGATCTGGCCCCAGGGCTCGTGTCACCTGGTCCGGCAGGGCATCGGGCCGGCCGCGGTTGTCGATCAGCACCTGGGCCAGGGGCCGCTTGCGCGCTAGCGGCCATTGGGCGGCGATGCGGGCGCGGGCATCGCCATCGTTCAGGCCGTCGCGGGCCATCAGCCGCGCCAGCTGCTGCGGCTCGTCGCAGTCGACCAACCAGACCTCGCTGCACTGGTCCTGCAGACCGGCTTCGAACAGCAGCGGCACCACCAGCACCACCACCGGGGCCGTCGCCAGGGCCTGCAGCTGCTGCGCAAAGCGGGCCCGCACGATCGGGTGCACCAGCTGCTCGAGCCAGGCTCGCTGCTGGGCGTCGTGGAACACGATCTGCCCCAGGGCGGATCGGTTTAGCTCCGCCGCCGCCGGCTCGGTGCCCGGAGCCAGCACCGCTGGGCCGAAGCGTTCGACCACCGCCCGGGCGGCGGGGCTGCCCGGGGCCAGGGCCTGGCGGGCTTCGACATCGGCGTCGAGCAGGGGTAGGCCATGCTCCTGCTGCAGCAGCCGGGCGACGCTGCTCTTGCCGCTGGCGATGCCGCCGGTCAGGCCAATGCGGCGTTGTTGGCTATGGCTAGGGTTCGGTTGACGAGGTTGCTCGATGCCCATGGGTGGGCCCTTGGTGCTGGCGTTCTGGCGTCAGCTCTACCTCATCGGTGTGCAATCGCTCGGGATTGTCATGCTGTTGGCGGCCCTGGCCGGCGGTGGGTTCGTGCTGAGCTTGCAGGCGACCTTGCCGATCGGCCTGACCACCACCCTTGAGCTGCTGGCCGCCTTCATGGTCAAGGTGCTGGGGGTGGTGCTGACCCTTTTGGTGTTGGCGGCGCGCTCGGTCACGGCCATCTGCAGCGAACTGGCCCTGCAGCGGGCCAGCGGGCACGGTTCGATCCGGCCGCTGGTCTGGCCGCGCCTGTTGGCGCTTGTGGTCTCGGGGTTCATCCTTTATCTGTACTTCGTGCTCACCTCCCTGTTGGTCGGAGCCCTCGTCAGCAACGGCACCTTTGATGTCTGGGAGTTCGCTGAGATCGTCAGCACACTGCATCCGGGCTTGATCCTGTTGGGCATGCTGCGCACCGGGCTGTTGGCTGGGCTGGGGCTGCTGGTGGCGCTGCGCCTGTCGGTCCGTCCGGTGCGCACCAACGCGCAGGTCCCTGGGGCCGTGGCCAACGGCGTATTTCAGGCGATTGTGGTGATGCTGGTGCTCGAGCTCGCTGTTCAAGTGGTCGCTGCCATTGGTGTCCCGGTGCACAACCGCGCAGGTTCGTGATGGGCGAGCAGTCGGCTGATCGGCGCGCCTCGGTGTTGTTTGCTCTGAGCGGTGGGTTGCTGGTGGCGGCCGTGCTGGCCCTGGTGGTGGTGCAGCAGGGATGGCTCGAGCGTCAGTTCAGGGTGCGGGTGGTGGCACCCAGCAGCGAGGGCCTGAATGTCGGCACTCCGGTGCGTCTGTCGGGTCTGCGCATCGGAGTGGTCGAGGCGATCAGCTTGCTGCCGGACGGGCGCGTCACCCTGTCGCTGCGCCTCCCCGATCGCTACCGGGCCTGGATCAGTCCGCGCAGCACGGCGCGCCTCACCGCCGACAGCCTGTTGGCTAATGGTGGGGTTGATCTGGTGGCCGCGCCGATGGATCCGGCGCAGGTGCCAAGCAGTTTCACCCTGGCCTCCAGCCGCGCCGCCGGCCTCGAGGAGCTGATCAGCGGAGCCGAAGCCACCCGTCGCGAGCTCAACGCCCTGGTGCGCAGCACCCGGCGCATCGCCGATCGTGAACTGCCGGCGGCCCTGCGGGGGGTGCAGGGGGCGATGGCCGGCAGCACCGCTCTGGCCGGCACGATCGAGCGCCAGATCCCATCCACCACCGCCGATCTGCGCCGCACCTTGCAGACGTTTGAGCAGACCGGCCGTGTCGCCGGCCGCACCAGCACTGAGGTCGAGCGCACCCTGGTGGAACTGCGGCCTGATCTGCGTGCGGCCTTACAGGACCTGGCCCAGTTGCTGGCCCGCAGCAATGCCCTGCTGCGGGGCCTGCAAGGCTGGTTGGAGCCCGCGACCGCCCCGACCACGGCACCCAAGCCCTGATGTCCTTTGCCCCTCCCACCCCCTGGCAGCCGATCGGCGGTGGCATCACCGCCCCCCAGGGTTTTCAGGCCGCCGGCATCACGGCCGGGCTCAAGCCTTCGGGTAACCCGGATCTGTCGCTGCTGCTGGCCCCGGCTGGTGCGGTCTGTGCCGGCACCTTCACCACGTCGCTGGTGCGGGCGGCCTGTGTTGACCTGTGCGCCCAACGCCTGCAGGCCAGTGGCGGTCAGGCCCGGGCGGTGCTCACCAATTCGGGACAGGCCAATGCCTGCACCGGCGAGCGCGGCCTGGCCGACAGCCTGACCGCCACCGCGGCGCTGGCGGCGCGCTTGGGCCTGGCGCCCGATGCGGTGTTGATCTGCTCGACCGGTGTCATCGGCGTGCCGATCCCCATGGACACCCTGCTGGCGGGCTTGGACCCCCTGGTGGCGGCGCTGGCGTCGGATCAGGCGGCGGGGGATGCGGCGGCCCGGGCCATCCTCACCACCGATCTGATCGACAAGCAGATCGCCCTCGAGGCCGAACTGGGTAGCCGGCGGGTGCGCATTGGCGGCATGGCCAAGGGTTCGGGAATGATTCACCCCAACATGGCCACCATGCTCGGTTACCTGAGCTGTGATGCCGGCGTGCCGGCCCAGGCCTGGCAGGCCATGGTCAGCCGCGCCGTGGACCGCTCCTTTAATGCGATCACAGTGGACGGCGACACCAGCACCAACGACACGTACCTGGCGTTTGCAGCTGGCGAGCCCCTGAACCCGGAGCACTACGACGCGCTGGAGGCTGGTGTGACCGCTGTGTCGCAACATCTGGCTAAAGCCATCGCCCGAGATGGCGAGGGCGCCACCTGCTTGCTGGAGGTGCAAGTGGAGGGGGCTAGTGATGACGCGGCAGCCCGTGCCATTGCCCGCACCATCTGCGGCTCCTCGCTCGTGAAGTGTGCGGTGCATGGCCGCGACCCCAACTGGGGCCGGATCGTGGCGGCCGCCGGCCGCGCCGGTGTGCCCATGGACCCTGATGCGGTGGCCCTTTGGCTGGGTGATCACCAACTGATGGCCGCTGGCCAGCCCCTC
>JBJOHB010000189.1:0-4315 GCA_046047915.1 Cyanobacteriota bacterium | reverse complement strand
GTCTGCTGGCCGATCTGGTGGGCGTCACCCTGGCGGTGGTCGGCTATCAGTCGCTGGCCGGCAGCCTGTTCGTGCAGGCCTCCCAGCAGGTGCCCGGCTTCTTTGGCGCCCAGATCCAGGCAGCGCCTGGTACCGCCGGCCGCGTGGTGGGCCTGCCGATCACCTCGATCGAGATGCTGTCGGTGTTGGGTAACACCCAGGTCCTGTTTGCCCATCTGATCGGCCTGTGGATCAGCCTCTGGTTGCTGCAGAGGATCTACAGGCAGGCCTAAGGCAAGGGCGCCAACGCGCTGCAATCCCCACGCCAGAACAGCTCGGGCTGCAAGGGTGTCAAGGACACCCCACCGGCCGCCACGTGGGCCACATCGGTGGGCCAATCGGCCGGACCAGCCACCTCGGCCTCGAGATCGTTGGCCACCTCGCCGGCCAACCAGTAATAGGTGCGCCCCCGGGGATCGACCCGCTGGACAAACTGATCGGTGTAGCGGCGCACCGCCTTGCGACACCAGCGCAGCTCACCGATCTGGTCGGCCGGCAAGGGCGGCACGTTGAGATTGAGCAGGGTGCTGGCGGGCCAGCCCTGCCGCAACATCCGCTCGGATAGGTCTAGGGCGATGGTCGCCGCCGGCTCGAACTGCCGCCAGCCAAAGTCGGCACTGCTGACCGCCAACGCGGGCAGACCCTCGATCGTGCCTTCCATGGCAGCGCTGACGGTGCCCGAATAGAGGGTGTCGGTGCCCAGGTTGGGGCCGTGGTTGATGCCCGACAGCACCAGGTCAGGCCACTCGTCGAGCAGGGCAAACAAGGCCAACTTGACGCAGTCGCTGGGGGTGCCGCTGCAGGCCCAGGCCCGCACGCCCGGGGCAAACAGCGCGTCGGCGCGCTCGGCCCGGATCGGCGTCTGCAGCGTCAGGCCGTGGCCGGTGGCCGAGCGTTCCTGATCGGGGCAGACCACGGTGACCTGATGGCCCCGGGACACGGCCGCCGCCGCCAGGGTGCGGATGCCATCGGCAAAAACCCCGTCGTCATTGCTGATCAGGATCCTGAGGGGAGACATCAGCAGGGCGCCGTCCCCAGCAGGCTAGGGGTGAACCGCTGCCTACAGTCCAGCCACCAACCAACGGCTTTCTGTGGGCGCCCCGATCACCCTGACCGAGCTGAGCGCGCAGCTCGAAAGCCTCGAGGCCGAGGCAGCCCGCAGCATCGAAGCCGCGGCCACGGCCACCGAGCTCGAGGAGCTGCGGATCGCCCTACTCGGCAAAAAGGGCCGGCTGTCGGGGGTGCTGGGGGCGATGGGCAAACTCTCGGCCGAGGAACGGCCGGTGGTGGGCCAACGGGCCAACGTGCTCAAGGAGCAGGTGCAAGGCCTGCTCAGCAGCCGACTGAGCGCCGTCCAGGAGGCCGCCATGGCCGCCAAGATCGCCCGCGAAACGCTGGATGTCACCGCTCCCAGCAGCTACACCCCGCAGGGGCACCGCCATCCGCTGATCAGCACCACCGAAGAGATCGTCGACATCTTTGCCGGACTGGGCTATCGGGTCGCCGAAGGCCCGGAGATCGAGACCGATCACTACAACTTCACCGCGCTGAACATCCCCCCCCATCACCCGGCGCGGGACATGCAGGACACCTTTTACCTGCAGGACGGTCGGCTGTTGCGCACCCACACCTCGCCGGTGCAGATCCGCCACCTGGAGACCAACCCGCCGCCCGTGCGCATCGTCGCCCCAGGCCGGGTGTACCGGCGCGATGCGGTCGATGCCACCCACTCGCCGATGTTCCACCAGGTGGAGGTGCTGGCGATCGACGAGGGGCTCGACTTCACCCACCTGCGCGGCACGGTGATGGCGTTTCTCAAGGCCTTCTTTGGCGACCTGCCGGTGCGCTTTCGCGCCAGCTATTTCCCCTTTACTGAACCCAGCGCCGAAGTGGACGTGCAATGGCGCGGCCGCTGGCTCGAGGTGATGGGCTGCGGCATGGTTGACCCGGCCGTGCTCGAGGGGCTGGGGCTGGATCCCGAGCGCTGGAGCGGCTTTGCCGCTGGCCTGGGGGTCGAACGCTTCTGCATGGTGCGCCACGGCATCGACGACATCCGCCGCCTGTTCACCAGCGACCTGCGCTTCCTCGAGCAGTTCTGAGCTGCCCCCATAAACTCGTGGTGCTCTCTGCTGCCGGTCGGTGCCCCGCGTCGGACTGATCGTCAACGATGGCAAGGACCTGGCGATCGCCACGGCCGATGCGATCGAGGCCCGATTGGCCGCCGCCGGTCATGGCGTGGTGCGGGTCAGCAGCTCGGGCGGCATGGTGGGCTTTGCCAACCCCGACCAGCACCTGCGCACCCAGGGATATCGGGCCTGTGTGCCGGGCACCTTTGCCGCCGACCTGGGTCTGGCGATCGTGCTGGGGGGCGATGGCACGGTGCTGTCGGCGGCCCGCATGACGGCCCCGATCGGCGTGCCGATCTTGACCATCAACACCGGCCATCTGGGGTTTCTGGCTGAGGCCTACCTGGACCAGCTCGATGCGGTGATCGACCAGCTGCTGGCTGGCGATTGGAGCATCGAGGAGCGCACGATGCTGATCGTCAGCGTGCTGCGCGGTGAGCAGCGCCGCTGGGAGGTGCTCTGCCTCAACGAGATGGCCCTGCACCGCGAGCCGCTGACGAGCATGTGCCATTTCGAGATCGCCATCGGCCGCCACGCCCCGGTCGACATCGCTGCCGACGGGGTGATCCTGGCGACCCCCACAGGCTCGACGGCCTACGCCCTGAGCGCTGGTGGCCCGGTGATCACGCCGGACTGCGCCGTGCTGCAGCTGACACCGATCGCCCCCCATTCGCTGGCCTCGAGGGCGCTGGTGTTCAGCGACCGCGAACCGGTGACGGTGTTTCCAGCAACCCCCGAGCGCCTGATGATGGTCGTCGACGGCAGCGCCGGTTGTTACATCTGGCCTGAGGACCGGGTGCTGATTCGCCGCAGCGACCATCCGGCCCGCTTTGTGCGCCTGGCTGACCACGAGTTCTTTCAGGTGTTGCGCAACAAACTGGGTTGGGGCTTGCCCCACGTCGCCAAGCCGGGTTGATGGAACCCTCCACCGTGCTGCTGATCGGCCCCGAAGCCGAAGCCCTGGCGCCGAGGCTCGAGGCCTCGGGCTACAGGCCGCGCCTGGCCGCCGAGGGGACCAACCCTGCTGGCCCGGTCGAACTGGTGGTGCTGTCGGCCGAGGCCGCCGGCGGCATCCCGACCCTGCGGGAGCAATTCGGTGCCGTGCCGATGCTGCTGGACCTGGGCACGGACAGCCTGGAGGCGCGCAGCCGCTGCCTGAGCGCCGGCGCCGACGATTTTTGGTTGTCCAGCCAAGGGCCGAGCGATCTGCTGATGCGCCTGCGGCTCCATGCGCGCCTGCAGCGCCGCCACAACCCGATCGTCGAAAGCCTGCAGGTGGCCGATCTGATGATCAGCCCCAGCCGCCGCCAGGTCCGGCGCGGCGCACGCCAGATTGCCCTGACCGCGCGCGAGTACCAGCTGCTGGTGTTTCTGACCGAACGGGCCGGCCAGGTGCTCAGCCGTGAGGCGATCCTGCAGGGCATCTGGAGCGATCAGCAGGGTGCCGCCAGCAACGTGATCGAGGTCTACGTGCGCTACCTGCGCCAAAAACTGGAGGCCGGTGGCGAACGCCGCCTGATCCACACCGTGCGCGGCCAGGGCTACAGCCTCTGCGATGGCATCCCCCAGGTCCCATGAGATGACACCACTGCTGCGACTCAGCTCTGCCGCTGCCCTGCTGGCTGCAGGTGCCTTTGGCCTTGGGCAGGCTTGGGCAAGCCCCAACAAAGCCCAACGGCTGCCGCTCGAGGCCCAATGGTGCCTGCAACCACAAACCTGCATCCTGCTGGAGGTGGCCGACGAACCCCATGAACAAGCCAGGGGCTTGCAGCACCGCGATCCAATGCCGCCGCTGCGGGGCATGTGGTTTCCCTTCCCCTCGGACATTCTGATGCGGTTCTGGATGCACCAGACGCCGTCTCCGCTCGACATGCTGTTCATCAATGATGGACGCGTGATCGCGATCGAGGCATCCACAACCCCCTGTGCCCGGTTGCCCTGCAAGTCCTACGGGCCCGATCAGCACGGGGATGCCGTGATCGAGCTCGGCGCCGGCGAGGCAGCCCGGCTTGGCATCACGGTAGGTACCGCTGTGCAGATCAAGCCGCTGCCGGCTTCTGGCCCCTGAGCACCAGCACCGGATTGAGCGGGGCCAACCGGGTGCCGTCGGCCAGGGGCGCCCCACGCCAGGCCTGCAGTTGACTGACAGC
>JBJOHB010000188.1:0-12501 GCA_046047915.1 Cyanobacteriota bacterium | reverse complement strand
CCCATGCTCTCCACTCTGCTGCAGGCGGGTTGCTCTGACCCCGCGTTCGCCCTGCCGATCTGGGCACGCACGCATCACGGCACGGGTGCATCACGGCACGTCCGCATCAGGGCATCAGTGCATCACGGCACGTCCGCATCAGGGCATAACTGCATCACGGCACGCGCGCATCACGGCACGTCGTGTTGTGGTCGGCAGGTGCGTTCCAGGCCTGGTCCATCCCGGCACTTGGCCCCGGCCCATAGGATGACGAGATCTCACTGCCCGTCGGCCCGTCGACCGTTCCTCGGCCACCGATCGATCCGATCCAGCAGCCTCTGCGGTCAGGACGACCGCCGTGCCGCCGCTTGAGCAGCTGTTCCCCTTTCCCCTCGACGGCTTTCAGCTCGAGGCGATCGATGCCCTTAACCAGGGACAGTCGGTGGTGGTCAGTGCCCCGACCGGCAGCGGCAAGACCCTGGTGGGCGAATACGCCATTCACCGGGCCCTGGCCCACGGGCAGAAAGTTTTCTACACCACACCACTCAAGGCGCTCTCCAACCAGAAGCTTCGCGACTTTCGCGAGCAGTTCGGGGCCGACAACGTCGGTCTGCTGACCGGTGACTTAAGCCTCAACCGCGAGGCCCGGATCGTGGTGATGACCACCGAGATCTTCCGCAACATGCTCTATGCGGAGATCGACCACCCCGACCAGGACCCCCTGGCCGACGTGGAGGCAGTGGTGCTCGACGAGTGCCACTACATGAATGACTCCCAGCGCGGCACGGTCTGGGAAGAATCGATCATTCACTGCCCGCCGTCGGTGCAGCTGGTGGCCCTGTCGGCCACCGTCGCCAACGCTGGCCAGCTCACCGACTGGATCGAGCGGGTGCATGGGCCCACGCGGCTGGTGCTCAGCGACCACCGGCCGGTGCCCCTGGCGTTCAGCTTTTGCAGCGCCAAGGGCCTGCATCCGCTGCTCAACGACGAGGGCACGGGCCTGCATCCCAACTGCAAGGTGTGGCGTGCCCCCAAAGGGAACAAGCGCAAGGGGCCCAAGACCCCCAAGCCGCCCCAGCCCGAGGCGCCGCCGCTGGGGTTTGTGGTGGCCCAGATGGCCGAGCGGCAGATGCTGCCGGCGATCTACTTCATTTTCAGCCGCCGCGGTTGCGACAAGGGGGTGCGCGATCTCGGCAAGGTCTGCCTGGTCACCCCCGACGAACAGTCCCGGATTCAGGCGCGGTTGAGCGTGTTTGTGGCCACCACCCCTGAAGCCGTGCGCGAGGGTGGCCATGCCGATGCCCTGGTGCGGGGCATCGCCGCCCACCATGCCGGCGTGCTGCCGGCCTGGAAAGAGCTGATCGAAGAGCTGTTCCAGCAGGGGTTGATCAAGGTGGTCTTTGCCACCGAGACCCTGGCCGCCGGAATCAACATGCCGGCCCGCACAACGGTGATCTCGGCCCTGTCGAAGCGCACCGAGCGGGGCCATCGCCCGCTCATGGGCAGCGAGTTTCTGCAGATGGCGGGCCGCGCCGGCCGCCGTGGGCTCGACACCCAGGGCTATGTGGTGACCGTGCAGAGCCGCTTTGAGGGGGTGCGCGAGGCGGGCCAACTGGCCACGGCTCCGGCTGACCCGCTGGTCAGCCAGTTCACCCCCAGCTACGGCATGGTGCTCAACCTGCTGCAGCGCTACGACCTGGCCAAGGCCAAGGAGCTGGTCGAGCGCAGTTTTGGGCGGTACCTGGCCACCCTTGATCTGGCCGATGACGAGGCGGCCATCGCCGAGCTGCGCGAGCGGCTCGACCAGCTCGAAGACGGCTCGGGCGATGTGCCCTGGGAAGACTTTGAGGACTACGAAAAACAACGCGGCCGCCTGCGCGAGGAGCGGCGCCTGTTGCGGATTCTCCAGCACCAGGCCGAGGAGACCCTGGCCCACGAACTGACGTTGGCGCTGCAGTTCGCCAGCGAGGGCTCCCTGGTCAGCGTCAAGGCGCCCCAGCTCAGGGGCCGCGTGACGCCGGCTGTGATTGTGGAGAAGGTCAATGGTCCGGGCCAGTTCCCGCTGCTGCTGTGCCTGACCGACGACAACCTCTGGGTTCTGCTGCCCTGTTCGGCGGTGGTGAGCCTGCATGCCGAGCTGAGCTGCCTGCAAGTCAGGCAGCTTGAGGCCCCCGAGCTGCGCCACGCCGGTGAGCTGCGCCACGGCGACCAGGCCAGCGGCGGCCTGGCCCTGGCGGTGGCCTCGATGGCCCGCCGGCACGACATGCACACCCCCCAGTACGACCTGGCGGCCGAGGTTCAGAGCCAGGCCCAGCTGGTGCAGCAGCTCGAGGAGGAGCTCGAATGCCATCCCGCCCACCGTTGGGGCGACCGGCGCCAGCTCAAGAAGCACCGCCGCCGCATGGAGGAGCTGGCCGTCGAGATCGACGAGCGGCAGCGGCTGCTGCATTTCAGGTCCAACCGCCACTGGGACACCTTCCTGGCCTTGATTGACGTGCTGCGCCACTTCGGCGCCCTTGCCGGCGACGAGGGTCTGGAGCCCACCGAGATCGGCCGCACCGTGGCAGCTCTGCGGGGCGACAACGAACTCTGGCTCGGCCTGGCGTTGATGAGCGGCCATCTCGATGAGTTGCCACCTCCCGAGCTGGCGGCTGTGCTCGAGGCGATCTCGACCGAGGTGAACCGCCCCGACCTGTGGTGCGGCTACGCGCCGCCGCCAGCCGTCGATGAGGCCCTGCACGACCTGCGCGGCCTGCGCCGCGAGCTGGGCCGTCAGCAGGAGCGGGCCAAGGTGGCTTTTCCGCTGTGGTGGGAGCCCGAGCTCACCGGCCTGGTGGAGGTGTGGGCCAGGGGCGCCAGCTGGAGCGACGTGATCGGCAACACCTCCCTCGATGAGGGCGATGTGGTGCGGGTGCTGCGGCGCACCGTCGACCTGCTGGCCCAGATCCCCTATTGCGAAGCCGTCAGCCAGCAGCTGCGCGACAACGCCCGCGCCGCCCTGCGCGCCATCAACCGCTTCCCGGTGTGCGAGCTCGACGACCTGCTGCCCAAGCCACCGCCGGCGATCGAGCGCCCCAAGCCCGAGGTGGCGGCAGAGGTTCCCATGCCCAGCGACTTTGCCAGCCCCCACAGCGATCTGGAGGGGTGAGCCCTAGCCTGCCCGCACTGCCGGAGTGGCCGTGATCAACCCCTCCCGCCTGCGCATCCTGGCGGTGGGCAAGGTGCGCAAGGGCTGGCTGGCCGAGGGGGTGAGCCTGTACCGCAAACGCTTGCCGGGCCTCGAGCTGGTCGAGCTGCGCGATGGGGGCAAGGCTCGCGAAGCCGAGGCGATCCTGGCCGAGCTGCGTCCCGGCGAGCGCCTGGTGGCCCTGTGCGAAGAGGGGCAGACCTACACCTCGCTGGCCCTGGCCCGGGCCCTCGACGGTTCGGGCTCAGAGCGGCTGGCCTTTGTGATCGGCGGCGCCGATGGCCTGGACCCGGCGATCAAGGCCCGGGCCCAGTGGCGGCTCAGCCTGTCGCCGCTCACCTTTCCCCATGAGCTGGCGCGGCTCCTGCTTCTGGAACAGTTGTATCGAGCTCTGTCGATTCAGCAGGGCGGGCCCTATCACCGGGAGTGATCTCCCTTGGCCCTGATGCGCGACGTTGAGCTCTGGCAACGGATGGTGCCGCTGGCCATCGGCGCGGCCGTGAGCCCGCTGGTGCTGTTGGGGCAGCTGGCCCAGCTCAGCGGCCCCGGTGGTCAGCGGCTCGCCCTGCGCCGCAGCCTGGGATACCTGCTGGGGGCCTTGGCCGTGGTGCTGGCCTGGACCGTTGCGGCAGGCTGGATCGCCCATCGCCTGCCCCCCCATCAGCTGGGGGCCGATCCGGTGGCTGCGGCCGTGCAGTTGCTGCTGGCCCTGGCCCTGGTCGCCCTGGCGCTGCAGACCCTGCGCCGCCCCCTGGCGGAGGCAGCTCCTGGCCCCCCGGGCAGGGACGGCGCCACAACCGGCCTATTGGCACCGCTGCTGCAGGGCCTGGGCCTGATGGCGGTGAATGTCACCTCGCTGGTGTTGTTTCTGCCAGCCGCCCAGCTGGTGGGGCGCTCGGCCCAGCCCTGGAGCATGCGCCTGGCGGCCTGGATCGCCCTGGATGGGATCACGCTGCTGCCGGTCTGGCTGCCGCCGCTGTTGCTGCTGCTCAGCGGCCCGGTGGGAGCCCGGTTGCTGGACCGCTTTGGTCACTGGGTTAGCCGCCACCGCCGCGCCATCGATGCGGCGGTGGCGGCGGGTTTTGCGTTGCTCCTGGCCGTGCGGGGCCTGCAGGATCTTTGAACGGGGTCCCCCAGGACACCACCGGGGCGGGCGCAGCACCCGCGCGGCCCAGGCTCAGATGGCCAGGCGATCCCAGATCACGCCCAGGTTGGCCTGGTGGGTTTCCGTGGCAAAGCAGTCGGCCAGTTGGGCGGCGCTCAGGCGGCTGGTCACGTCGGGGTCGGCCTCCAGGTTGGCCCTGAAGTCGCCACCGGCGGTGTTCCAGGCGGTGTGGGCGTTGCGCTGCACGATGCGGTAGGCGTCTTCGCGGCTGATGCCGCTCTCGACCAGGGCCAGCAGCACCCGCTGGCTGAACACCACGCCGCCATAGACGTTCATGTTGCGGGCCATGTTCTCGGGGTAGACCCCCAGGCCCTGCACCACGGCGGTCATCTCGCGCAGCATGAAGTGCAGCGTCACCGAGCAGTCGGGCAGCATCATGCGCTCGACCGAGCTGTGGCTGATGTCGCGCTCGTGCCACAGGGCGCAGTTCTCGAGCGCGGCGACCACATAGCTGCGCAGCACCCGGGCCAGGCCGCTGATGCGCTCACTGCGGATCGGGTTGCGCTTGTGGGGCATGGCCGAGCTGCCTTTTTGCCCCTTGGCGAAGTTCTCTTCGACTTCGAGCACGTCGGTGCGCTGCAGGTTGCGGATCTCGGTCGAGAAGCGCTCCAGGGCGGCCCCGACCAGGGCCAGGGTCTGCACGTATTCGGCGTGGCGATCCCGCCCGATCACCTGGGTGCTGGCGGTGTCGACCGCCAAGCCGAGCTTGGCGCAGGCGATCGCCTCGACCCGTGGGTCGGTGTTGGCATAGGTGCCCATGGCACCTGAGATCTGCCCCACGCTGACCACCCGCTCGAGCCGCTCGAGCCGTTCGCGGTTGCGCTCGACCTCGGCCAGCCAGCCGGCCAGCTTGAAGCCAAAGGTGATCGGCTCACCGTGGATGGCGTGGCTGCGGCCGATCATCACGGTGCTCTTGTGGTCGCGGGCCAGCGTGCGGATGGCGTCTGCCAGCTTGTCGAGCTCGGTGCGCAAGACCTGAACCGAGGCCTTCAGTTGCAGGGCCAGGCCCGTGTCGAGCACATCCGAGCTGGTCATGCCCACGTGGATGTAGCGCCCGGCATCACCGACGTGCTCATTGACGTTGGTCAGAAAGGCGATCACGTCGTGGCGCACCTCGGCCTCGATCTCGAGGATGCGCTCGACGCTGAAGGCGGCCTTGGCCTTGATCGTGGCAACGGCGTCGGCGGGCACGTGGCCCAGCTCGCAGTTGGCCTCGGTGGCGGCGATCTCCACATCAAGCCAGCTCTGGAACTTGGCCTCTTCGCTCCAGAGATTGCCCATCTCGGGCAGGGTGTAACGCTCGATCAAGGCCGCCGCGGGCTCACAGTCGGGTCCACTCTGCCTGAGGGGTGTTTCAGCTGGCCATGGTCAGACGGCGGTGGGGCACCTCCCACTGAACCAGTTGCCCCCAGGCCTGCTGGCGAACCCAGCAACGGCCGCCCTTGCAGTGAATGAGTTGAAACGGGGGCAGATCTTCGGGCTGGTTGACCAGACGCACGAAGCTGCCGGGGGGCAGCAGTTCGACCACATTGCTGTGGCATTGGACGTTGGATTGGGTGCTGGCCATGACGCTGGCAACGGTGCCCTGCTGCGGCCCATCCTCGAGTCGTCTCTGTGCCCGGCTGAACTTTCACCGAATCTGTTCCGTTTCCTGTGTGGTTCGATGACAGAAGGCAAAGCTGTGTTGCCGCTCGGTCATGGCAAGCAAACAACGACTCGATCTCGAGCTGGTGGCCCGGGGGCTGGTGGCGAGTCGGCAGCAGGCCCAGCAGTTGATCCGGGCGGGCCAGGTGCGCAGTGGGGATCAGGTGCTCGACAAGCCCGGCACCGAGGTGCGGCCCCAGATGCCGCTGCAGGTGCAGGAGCAACCCCGCTTCGTGTCCCGTGGCGGCGACAAATTGGCGGCTGCGCTGGAAGCGTTTGATCTGCCGGTGGCAGGGCGCGTCTGTCTCGATGGGGGGATCTCGACCGGAGGCTTCAGCGATTGCCTGTTGCAGGCCGGTGCGAGCCTCATCTATGGCGTCGATGTGGGCTATGGGCAGACGGCCTGGCGTCTGCGCAGCGATCCACGGGTCGTGCTCAAGGAACGCACCAACCTGCGCCATCTGACGCCCGAGCAGTTGTTCAGCCCAGGGGCACCGCGCCCTGATCTGGCTGTGGCCGATGTCTCGTTCATCGCCCTGGCGCTGGTGCTGCCGGCGCTGCTGGGATTGATGCAGCCGCTGGATGACCAGGTCAGCCGCGATCTTGTGCTGTTGGTCAAACCCCAGTTCGAGGTGGGGCGTGAGCGGGTCGGCAAGGGCGGGGTCGTGCGCGATCCTGCGGCCCATCGGCAGGCCATTGAAGGGGTGATCGCTGCCGCCCAGGGACATGGGCTCACTGCAGCAGACCTGATTGCCTCACCGATCACCGGACCGGCGGGCAATCACGAATACCTGCTGTGGCTGCAGCCCAACAGCTCCAGGGCAACGACGCTGGAGCTGACGTCCGAGCGGATCGCCAATCTGGTTGATCAGACCTTGGCGCCCAAGGCCTGACGGTTCAGATCGCTGCGCTGCCGGCTTCACCGGTGCGGATGCGGATCACGGCATCAACACTGCTGACGAAGATCTTGCCGTCACCGATCTCGCCGGTGCGGGCGGCGTCCTGAATGGCGCCGACGACGGTGTCGACCTTGTCGTCATCGACCACGATCTCCAGTTTGAGCTTCTGCAGAAACTCCACCGTGAATTCCGAACCGCGGTAGCGCTCCACCTGGCCTTTCTGACGTCCAAAGCCACGCACTTCGCTGACGGTCATGCCCACGATGCCGGCGTTGACCAAAGCGATCTTGACGTCCTCGAGCTTGAAGGGGCGGATGATGGCCTCGACTTTTTTCATGGCAGCTGGGCGAGCAGTGGTTGGACCGGCAGGGCCATCTCACCCGAGCCTGGGTCCTGCAGACGTAGCCATTGTTACTGCTTTTCGGCCGGGAGCGCAGCACTGGGGCTCGACGGCGATGCCTACAGTTGCAGTTGACTTCGTTGGCACGTGACCTCGATTCCTGCTGCTCAGACCCGCACACCGCTGTATGGCGAACGGGCCATTGCCGAAGCCGCATTGATCTGCTTCGACAACCCCCGGCCCGGGCGTGCTTACGAGGTTTCGATCGAACTGCCCGAATTCACCTGCAAATGTCCCTTTTCGGGCTACCCGGATTTCGCGGTGATGCGTCTGCTCTATCAGCCCGGTCCCCGGGTGCTGGAGCTCAAGGCGATCAAGCTGTACATCAACAGTTATCGCGACCGCAGCATCTCCCACGAAGAGGTGGCCAACCGGATTCTCGATGACCTGGTGGAGGCCTGCGATCCCCAATGGATGCAGCTTGAGGCCGACTTCCATCCACGGGGCAATGTGCACACCGTCGTCAGGGTCAGCCACGGCAGTCGTCAGCCCTGCTGAGCTCCGTGTTGACCTGGCCTAGAGCTGCTGCAACAGGTGCGGCAGCTCACCGGCAAAGGCGGTCAGGTTGCGGTTGCACAGACCCGCCACATGCAGCCGCCCCTCGTTGCCGCTGCCTTCGCTGATCGCCCAGAGCTGTCGGGTCGCCACCAGGCTCAGGGCTCCCCCGGCCAGTGCCAGCCCAAAACCCCCGTAGACCAGGGGCACACCCGGATCCCGCTTGAGCAGGATGCCACTGGCCGGCAGCACCGAGGCCACCCGGATCGGCAGGCCATCGACCTCGAGCGGATCGCCGGCGATGCTGATCTGCCCCAGCGACTGACCGTCTGCGGCAAACACGTCGACCGGACCGGCCTCGCTGCTCAACAACAGCAGCACCGGTTGGCTGCCATCGGGTCGGGTGGGCAGCACCAGGCCCCAGATCTGCTCACCCAGCTGGGGAAAACTCTGCAACGGCAGCTCGAGCACGGGACTGCGGCCGAGCTGTACCCCGATCGCCGCCAAGGCCCAATCGGCTTGATAGAGGGTCATCCCGCGAAACCGCAGCGGGTGATTGACGCTGATCGCAGCGGTCTTGATCAAGGTGCCATCGGCTGGCCCTGGGCCCTCGGACGGTTGCAGCAGCCGCAGCTGGGAACTGAACTGTTCGGGCCGGCCGGCTGGGTCGCGCTGCACGGCAAAGCTGTCGAGGGCCAGGGTCAGCTGGCTATGGCCGCGACGATCGAGCAGCTCCAGCGTCCGCCCCGGTGCCAGAAACTGCTCGCTGCGCTGACCGGCCAGGCTGCCCCAGGCTGCTCCCACCAACAGCAGCACCAGCCCGGCATGGACCAGCAGCGGTCCGACGCGGCCGACGATGCCGCGCCGGGCCGCCAACCGTTCGGACTGGCGGCGCAGCTGCCATCCCTGGCGGCGCAGCAGGGCTTCGAGGGCATCCAGCTGCCCGGTGGGGGTGCTGGTGTTCAACGTCTGGGCCACGCTCAGCTTGCTGAGCTGGCGGGGTTGGCTGTAATCCACCCAACGCAGGGCTGCCTGCAGCGCCGGCCACTGACGGCGCCAGCTGCACACCAGCAGGGCCAGTCCCAGGGCGGCCAGCAGCGCCAGAAACCAGGAACTGCTGTAGATGTGATCCAGTTGCAGCCGCAGCACCCAATTGCCGTTGGCCAGTCCCAGCCAAGGATGTTGGTCGTACAGCTGGTGGTAGAAACCCTCGGCTTCCTGCTGCGGGATGGCGGTGCCGACCCCACTGGCGATCGCGATCACCGCCAGCAGCCCGATCGCCAGGCGCAGGTCCGAGATCACGGCCAGCAGTTTCTGCAGAACTCTCATGGCCAGTAAGCGGCAAGGGTGAGACCACCGCTCAGCACCAGCAGCACCCCGCTGATCGGCGGTACCCAGCGCCCGGCCGCTCGCAGGTCGAGCAGCCGGGGCAGGCTGGCGGCTGCCGTACCGGCCAGCAGCAGCGGCATCACCTGACCCGCGCCAAAGCTGGCCAGCAGCAAGGCACCCATCAGGGGGCGCCCCGCCTGGGCCATCCAACCCAGCAACACCGCCAGCACCGGCGTGGTGCAGGGGGTGGCGGCGAGCCCAAAGGCCAGTCCCGCCGCGATCGGCGCCAAGGGAGTCGGCACCGATTGGCGCCAGCGTTCGGGATCGGGCCCCGCCGGTAGGCGCAAGCGGATCACCCCCAGCAGTTGCAGGCCCATGACCACAGCGAGCAGGGCGACCAGAACCGGCACCAGTCCTGGAACCTGCCCATAGATCCTGCCGAGCAGGGCGCTGCTCAGGCCCAGGCCCATCAAGGCCAGCACGATGCCGGCGACGAAGCTCAGGCTTCGCTGCCAGGCCGGCTGTTGATCGGCAAAGCCAGCCAGATAGGCCAGGGTCACCGGCAGCAACGACAGGGAGCAGGGCCCCAGGCTGGTCAACAGACCTGCCGCAAACACCAACGCGAGCGTCAGGGGACCTGGGGATCCCAGGGAGCTCTGCAGCAATGTTTCAGCTTGTTGGGCCCAATCAGCCAGAACAGGCGCAGCACTTGCCATCGCCGGCAGCCTATCGCCTCAGCGCGAGGGCCTGGGGGTGCGGCGCCGGCCGCCGGTCAGGCCACTGGATTCAAGGCTGCAGCGCATCAGCAGGCCGGCGATCAACAGGCTGGCCATCAACGAGTTACCCCCATAGCTGATCAGGGGCAGCGGCAGACCCGTGGTCGGCATGGCACCACTGGCGACGGCAATGTTGAGAATCGATTGGCCGACCAGCAGGGTCGTGCAGCCGATCGCCACCAGGCGCTGCTGGTTGCTGCGGCAGGCGATGGCGACCCGAAGGCCGACAAAGCCGAACAGCAACAGAAACAGCAGCAGCACCACCGATCCAATGAAGCCGAACTCTTCAGCAAAGACGGCAAAGATGAAATCGGTCGATTGGATCGGGAGGTATTGCAATTTCTGGGTCGACAGTCCGAATCCCTCGCCCAGCACCCCACCCGATCCGATCGCCATCAAGCTTTGGACCAGCTGATAGCCATCCCCCTGGGCATCGATCCAGGGGTTGAGGAACGAGGTGACCCGCGCACGCTGGTAGTCATTGCTCAGGATGCTGGCCACACCCACGAGAGCACCCGCGCCTGCCGTGCCCAGCATCAAGGGCAGTGAGATGCCGCTGGCCAGGGCCATCAACCACAGCAACATGCCGGTCAGCGCGGCGGTGCTGAGGTTGGGTTGCTTGAGGATCAGCAGAATCAGGGCCCCGAAGATGCCGAGCCACAACAACTTCTGGTCCGAGCCCGTGCGTTTCCAGTGGGCGAACAGGGCTGCTCCTTGCAGCACCACAAAGGGTTTGATCAGCTCAGAGGGTTGCAGCTGAATGGGTCCCAGCACCAGCCAGCGGCTCGCGCCGTTGACGGTGCTGCCGACCACCAGGGTGGCCGCCAACAGCAGACCGCCCACCAGCAAGAGCGCCGGCGACAGTTGCAGCCAGCGACGGATGCTGGTGCGCAGCGCCAGCCAGAGCAGGGACCAGCTGACCCCCATCCAGATCAGTTGCCGCTTGAGGTAGTAAGCGGCATCCCCCATTTCCCGTTCTGCTACCCACCAGCTGGCCGAGGTGAGCATCAGCAGGCCGACCAGGCTCCACAGGGCCACCATCGCCAGCAGCAAGCGGGCTTCGGCAGGCCAGAGATGCCAAGGAATCGGCAGCGACAGCCGCGAACCGGCAGAGCTGGCCGTAGAGCGGAGGTCTTGCCGGCTTGACACTGACGCTGCGGTTCGGGCCACTGGGTGGGGGTTCGACGATCCATTCAGAGCCATGGCGGCTCCGTTGTCGAGGGGCAGACACAAAAAAGACCCGGCAGTGCCGGGTCTTGATGCAGGCAAGGACTAGGCCTCAGTTGCCGCAGCTTTGCTGGCGACGACCTGTGACCAGCTCGACCTTGAGGATCTTGCCCCCCTGTTTCATGATGCGCTGCTGTTCAGCGAACCAGCTCTCATAGGGAACCCACTTGGTGAAGTAGGTGTTCTGAAGCTCACGCTGGCTGCGCACCTTTTCGGGGCAGGGGATGCAGGCAGTGATTTTAAAGAGCCGCATGGATAGTCCTCAAACGGAGTGTGCGGCGATCAGTTGCCGAGACCGGAGCAGATGTAGTCGAAGTACACGGCCATTTCGCGACCGGCGTCAGGGCCAACCAGGGAAGCGGTGCTTTCCTTCATGGCTTGAATCGACTGCACAGTGGCGCCGATGGGCACACCCAGGGAGTTGTAGGTTTCCTTGAGGCCGTTCAGGACGCGCTCGTCGAGAATCGACGTGTCACCCGCCAGCATGGCGTAGGTGGCGTAACGCAGGTAGTAGTCCAGGTCGCGGATGCAGGCTGCATAGCGACGGGTCGTGTACATGTTGCCGCCCGGACGGGTGATGTCCGAGTACAGCAGCGACTTGGCAACTGCATCTTTGATGATGGCAGAGGCATTGGCGCTGATGGTGGCAGCAGCACGCACCCGCAGCTCACCGCTGGCGAAATACTGCTCGAGGCGGCCCATGGCGGAACCGTCAAGGTACAGGCCCTGAACGTCGGCCTGATTGATGACGTTGGTGATGGCGTCTTGCATGAGATCTGCTGTTTAGGCGTTGAAAGAAAGAGGAGCGAGCAGCCTCAGGAGAGGGCGCCGACCACGTAGTCGAAGTAGAAACCGGCTTCCTCGGCATCGGCACCGGTCAGCAGGCCCATGGCCACGTTCTTCATCTCACGAACGGATTCGGCCATCGCCTCGAGGGGAGTGCCCAGGGAGCGATACATCTCCTTGGCGCCGATGATGCCGATCTCTTCAATCGGGGTCACGTCACCTGCGACCAATCCGTAGGTCACAAGGCGCAGGTAGTAATCCATGTCCCGCAGGCAGGACGCGGTCATTTCCTCGCCATAGGCGTTGCCGCCGGGGGAGATGACGTCGGGGCGCTTCTGGAACAGGGCGCCACCTGCGGTCTTGACGATGCGTTCGCGGCTCTCGCTCAAAACCTGAGCGACGCGCACACGGCGCTGGCCGGCGGCCACGAACGATTTGATCTGGTCGAGTTCGCCAGGGCTGAGATAGCGGGCTTCGGCGTCCGCGTTGATGATCGAGTTGGAGACGATGCTCATGCAGTTCTGCCTCGAAACAAGCGGTCACCTTGACGGAGACCGGTATCCGGTGGGTAAGGGAGGATCGGTGTTCCCGATCGCCGAATCATTCTGTGGCAG
>JBJOHB010000187.1:0-6146 GCA_046047915.1 Cyanobacteriota bacterium | reverse complement strand
GGAAAGATCAGCGTCTCGCCCAGCCGGTCGTTCAGCAGGGTGAGAAAGGCGCAGAAATAGGTGGAGGGGCGCGAAAGGCGCACGGTGGGTTTTGGCCGTCTGTAGCCAGTTGAGCAAAGCGCGGTCCTGGCCTGGCTAGAACGCGTTCAGCGTCCTGGGCGTTGGATGGGTCTGCCGCTGTTCGTCACCACGACCTTCACGATCGAGGGCTACAGAATCCGCGAGTACAAGGGCCTCGTGCGCGGCATTGTCGTGCGTTCGCCAACCCTGGTGCAGGGTTTCCTGGGCAGCCTCAAGCAACTTGTCGGTGGCCGCATCGGCGCTTACACCGAGATGTGCGAGCAGACCCGCGAGGCTGCATACGACCAGATGGTCGAGCACGCCCTGCTGCTGGGGGCCAACGCCATCGTCGGCACCCGCTACGACGGATCCGACGTGACCAGCGGCAGCGGCGGCGCCACCGAGGTGCTCTGTTATGGCACCGCGGTGGTGGTGGAGCTGTTGGAGCAGGATCCCGAGCCGCCAGCACGACGGGGTTATCTGCCGGGTTGAAGCAGCTGAAATTCGGCCAATGTGCTGAAGACCGCGGGGTCGGGGCGATCGCGCGAGCCTTGGAGCATGAACGGGAGGCCGGTGTGTCGGTGTGCGGCCGCCTCGCCTATGTGGTGATGGCTGCCGAAGAGTTTCAGCGGTTGTTTCCGATGGACATCGGCATCCACGACGCCGTGTATCGGGGCTGAGTTGCAAGCAGTTCGACCGTTCAGCGTTCAAATTCCCAGGGATTCAACAGGCGGACGCCACTGGCTTTGAAGTCGGCGAGATTTCTGGTCACCACTACCAGGTTGTGCACTAGGGCTGTTGCAGCAATCAGCCCATCGCGCAGGGGCTGGGGGTTGGGCACATGCAGGGCTGCAGCGCTGCGGGCCACGGCTTCATCCACCGGCACGATGCGGCCTGCAAAGGCAGGCAGCACGGCGTCCTCCAGCCAGGTTCTCAACAGAGCCCCCTGGGCCTTGTCGCGATGTTCCATCAACCGGATACCCAGTTCCAGCTCGTGAACAGTGATGGCCGAGAGGAAGAGGCTGCCGGGTTCCACGTCAGCGGCCCAGGCCGTCACGGCTGGATCGGCTTTGCCGGCACGCACCTTGCGCAGCTCTGAAACAACGTTGGTGTCGACCAAGTGCATCAGTCGAAACAAGCTGGCTGCGACGGTTCGCCGTAAGACGGCAGGGGAAGGTCGATCCCCTCACTTCCTGGCAGCGCCAGCAGGTCGGCGATCGATTGCCGCTCTCCGATGAGGAGCCGGTATTGATCGATCGACAGAAGCACGTGTGCAGGCCTGCCCCGATCCGTGATGAACACAGGACCCTTGAGAGCAGCACGTTTAGCGCCGGCCGCATCCTGGTTGAAGGCGCGGCTGCTGATTGTTGTCGCCATCGGAGAACTCTCTGGCCTGTTACCAATGTAGCAACGTTGCCACATGGCACCCATGGCGGCGTGTTCCCCGTCAGCCAGGCGCTGCTGCCATCGCGGCGACACGGCACAAAGTGGTTAGCTCGCTCCACCTGCCGACAGCGTCTCCAGCTCTTGGCGGTGCTCACGGACGCTGCCGCTGCTCAGCAGCGCTGCGGCGCTCGCCAAGCCAGCTTCAAGGCTGGGTTGCTGTTGGCAACGCCACAGCAGGAAGCCACTGTTCCAGATCAGGGGTTTGACCAGCGGTCCGTTGCCGTCCAGGGCAGCGCGGGCCATGGCGCTCCAGGCCGCCAGCGTTGTGAGCTCCATGTCGTCGGCCCGCAGACCGTGGTCCCTGGCCTGCAGGATCAGGCGTTCTGGGATCCCCTGCCGCCAGTGGGCGGCGATGCTCACCCGGCTGGTGGGCAGGTCGACGCCGCCTTCGAGGCCCTTGACCGTGAGGCCGCTGCGAACACCCACCAACCCCCAGGTGTCGGCGATCAGTTGTTCGGTGGGGGCGTGCACAAAGCCGCTCACCTGCAGCTGCATATCGCTGGCGCAGCTCCACAGCAGTTCCAGAGTGGCGATCGGCGGCCGTTTGCCGATCTGCTCGCGCAGGGGGATCAGCCTCTCGGCCAGGCCGAAGTGCCGGGGCTGATGCAGCAGCGCCAGGCCGTGGCGGGCGAACAGCTCCTGCATGGTGCTCCAGTCGAGATCGGCCAGGGGCAGGTCCAGGGCCTGCAGCAGTTCGGCCTGGGTGACGCCGTATTTGACCGGCATGGGATCACCCCCTTGCAGCACCACGGCCACCCCGGCGGCGTTGAGCACCAGCGCCGTCAGGGGCAGCAGGGGGGCGGTGCGGCTGCGTCCGTCAAACGGCACGCCAAAGCTGATGGTCGGCCGTGGGTTGGGCGGCAGCGTTGGCCCCAGCCGCCGGTAGGCGTCGACCATGCCCGCCAGCTCACAGGCCTGGGGCCGGCGCAGCCGATGGGCGATCAAAAAGGCTCCGGCCTGGGCGGCGCTGGCCTGGCCCTGGAGCAGCCGGGTCAAAGCTTCGTCGGCTTCGGCCCGGCTCAGGCCTGTGCTGGTGCGTTCGCCGCTGCCCACCCTGGCGATCAGCTCCCTGAAGCGCAGGGCATCAGCGCCCAGTTGCTGTTGCCGTTGCTGACGGCGCGCCGCAATGGGGTCGGGGAGCACGATGGACACCGTGGCTGTTGGTCTCACCCTGGCAAGTCCGCCTGCGATGGCAACGTCTTTGCTGCTGGTGGTGCATGGCCGCGCCGGCGGGGTGATTCCGCCTGAGCTGCAGAGCCTGGCTGCCGAGCTGGCCCAGCGGCGCGGGGCACCGGTGTGGCTGCAGGCTCTGACGGCCGAGCTCCCCGTCGGCCTGCCTGGTGACGAACGGGCGTTCACCCTGGTGCCCCTGATGCTGCTGCCCGGGGCCCATGTGCGCCACGACATCCCGGCGATCGTCCGGCATTGGGGCGCGATGGCGGGGGTGGGCCGTCTGGGTCGGGTGCCGTTCGTGGGGGCCTGGCCCGCCTGGCAGCAGGCCCTGGCCGCCGAGGTACGGCAGTTGCCGTCGGCCGGTAGCCAACCGCCGCTGCTGTTGCACCACCCGCTAGAGGGTGGCCTGGGGGGACGTTTTCTGGACCATCTGGCGCGGGTGAGCGGCGCCCGCCTGCGTGCCACTCCATACAGTGCCGAAGAGCTAGCCGAGCTTCAGCTGAGCCTCTCTGCCCCGGCACTGCCCCTGGCCCTGGCGGCCAACCGCCTCACCGATCAGCTGGCCGATCGGGTGGGGCCGCCGTTGCTGCAGCGGCCGCGCTTTCGCCAGGTGCTGCTGGAGCGCCTGGGGGAGCTGCCATGAGCACACCCGGCACCGTCTACCTGGTGGGCGCCGGCCCCGGCGACCCCGACCTGCTGACGGTCAAGGCCCAGCGGCTGCTGCGTCAGTGCGATGCCCTGGTCTACGACTCGCTGGTGCCGCGCGAGGTCCTGGCGCTGGTACCCGAGACGGCCGAACAGCACTTTGTCGGCAAGCGCCGCGGCCACCATTCGGTGCCCCAGCCCAGCACCAACGCGGTGCTGGTTGAGCTGGCCGGCCGTTGCCGCTGCGTGGTGCGGCTCAAGGGGGGTGATCCGTTTTTGTTTGGCCGCGGCGGCGAAGAGGCCGCCCATTTGGCCCGCCATGGGGTGCCGGTCGAGGTGGTGCCCGGCGTCACCGCCGGCATCGCCGCGCCGGCCTATGTGGGCATCCCGGTGACCCACCGCCGCGCCGGCAGTTCGGTGACCTTTGTCACCGGCCATGAAGAGATCGACAAGCGCCGCCCCGGGGTCGACTGGCGCGGCCTGGCCCGCTGCTCGGACGGGCTGGTGATCTACATGGGCCTGCACAACCTGCAGCGCATCTGCGACGAGCTGATCGCCGGCGGCCTGGATCCCGCCACCCCGGCCGCGGTGGTGCAACAGGGCACTGTGCAGGGCCAGCGTCATCTGCAGGCGCCGCTGGCCCAGTTGGCCGAGCAGGCGGTGGCGGCGGGCTTTGCCTCACCCTCGATCGTGGTGATCGGCGAGGTGGTGAACCAACGGGTCGAGGCCTGCGCCCCCGAGCCGGCCGCCGTCGAGATGCCGATTCCTTTTTGAGGGTGTCGGCCCTGGCGCGGCCGGCGATCAGTTGGCGAACTGGTCTGCGGAAACGGGGATTCGGTAACCCGTGACACGATGACGCGGGCTGGCGGGCCGGTTCACTGGGCAACCGCCTCGCGCCGCCATGTCAGCCACCCCCCTGCAGCAGGACAGCCTGTTTCGTGAACGCCGATCGGGGGAGCATGCCTCCCGGGCTCCGATGTTTGAACTGATCCCCTACGAGAAGTTTCGCGATACCCCCGCCGTTCGCTTCTTTGACATCACCGTTGCTGAATCCAATTCCCGTGATCTGGTGATTCACAGCGGTCCGGCGGTGAGCCCTCCCGATGAAGAGAAGACCGGCGCCTGGCAGTTCTATCTGCACCCCCACCAGGAGGACAACCTGCTGGCCCTGCACGGCGGGCGCACCTTCTATCTGGTGAACTTTGGTTGGAATTACCCGTATCACATCGTTCGCCTCGAAACCGGCGGCGACATTCTGCGGATCCCACCGGGCACCTTTCACCGCTCGGTCTCCGATCCGGACGGCTCGGTGGTGCTCAACCAGGCCGTGCGCGAGCAGGGAGCGAGCGTGTTGCGCGAGTTCCGCGTTTACAACAGCCGCCGCATTCCACGGCTGTTTGCCACCACCTTCAAGACGGCGCCGCTGCCCAAGCTGCACGGCCTGAACTGGTGATCTTTCACGGAGCCGGACGGTTTTGATCGCGCATCTGATCGCGCAGGTGGTTGATGGCATCGGTAACGCTCAGGGGTGCGCTGAACAGGTACCCCTGCGCTAGTTCGATGCCGTGATCCAACAACCACTGCCGTTGTTGTTCCGTCTCAACGCCTTCGGCCGTGAGCATGATCTTCAGGTCGCTGCCGATCGCTACCAGCATGTCCAGCAGATGGTTGCTGGGCTTGCCGGGGGCGTTGATGCGCTGCACGAAGCTGCGGTCGACCTTGATGGCATCAATCGCCAGATTGTGCAGACGGCTCAGGGACGAATAGCCGGTGCCGAAGTCGTCGATGGCGATCTGCACATCGCGATCGCTCAGATGCTGCAGCAGGTCTTCCAGGCCTGGATCGGCTTCATTGAGCGACTCTTCGACCAGTTCCAGCTGCAGGGCCACGCCCTGGGGCAGCGGATGCTGGGCGATCAGGTCCAGCAAGCGGCGCTGGCAGCGCTCACTGTCCACCAGTTGGGCCGACAGATTCGCTGACAGCAGCAGGGTCTGCCCCGGGCTCAGGGCTTCGGCCAGGGGTTGGGCGGCCCTGAGACTGGCTTCCAGCACCTGCAGGTCAACGGCGGCGGTGAGGCCGGCATCGTTGGCCTGGGCCAGAAAGTGCCTCGGCGCGATGACGTTGCCGTCGCTGCGCATCCATCGGGCCAGGCATTCAAACCCGATCGTCTGGCGGGTGCGCAGGTTGACGATCGGCTGCAGATAGGCCGTTAGCTGTTGCCGTTCCAGGGCCAGAACCAACTCGGCTTCCTGCCGGTAGAGGGTGTCGGCCTGAAGCTGCAGGGTCGGCGTGGCGATCACCACCTGATGGCCAGCCCGCGATTGGGCGGCATGCATGGCCAGCCGCGCCCGGCTCAGCAATTCGGCGGCGCTGGATCCCGGTCTTGTTTCGGTTGTTGCCGCACCGATCGCCATCGTCAGCAGCAGCGGCGGTCCGGCCGGTCGATGGACAATGGTGCATTGGTGGTTCAGTTGCTGCGCCAGGGCCATCAGTTCGGCGTCATGGCCGGTGCACAGCGGCAGCACCAGGGCCAGTTCAGCCGGTCCGGTGCGCAGGATCGTGGTGCCCTGGGGAACGCGTTGTTCCAGGGTGTGGCGACCCGCGGCGATCAGCTCTTCGGCCCGTTCGTGGCCGTAGAGGGCTTCAAAGCGGTGGTAATGGCGAAACGTGCAGCACAACAGGCCGTAGGGGCAGTCGCCAGTGCTGCGGCTCTGCAGCAGGGCCAGCAGGGGGGCAGGGTCGTCGCCGCGGTGGTGCAAGGGCTGTGTGATCGATCTACCACCAGCCCAAATGTACCCGTCTTTTCAGGCTGGGCAGGCCGA
>JBJOHB010000186.1:0-10046 GCA_046047915.1 Cyanobacteriota bacterium | reverse complement strand
ATCGCCGACGAAACGACCATCGTCAATTTCTCGCGCCGTAGCCCCTCAAGCGAAACCAGCCCGATGCAGGGCCTTGACCTGACCCTGGCGATCCACGACGAGCTGTCACCCGATCAGATCGGTGATCTGCTGCATTACAGCCGCGCGGCCCTGGCAGCAGATACCGATTTGGACGATGTGATTGTCAGCATCAATCAGCCGACGAGTGACAGCCTGACCCTGATCTGTTTTGCCATGGTATCCCTGCATGGCTGGACCGCCTATCTGCAGGTGCGCGAGCGGGTGCTGCAACGGTTGCAGGAACTGATCGATCAGGTCAGGAAATCAAGGATCGTGATTGGCGTCTCCTATGACACCAACCAGCAACAGTTGCATGAGATTCCTGAGCTGATCCGTGATGTCGTGAACAAGGACCCTGACTTCTTGTTCCGCTCCTGCCGGCTGATGAAGATCAACGACTTCAGCTACGACTATGTCTTTGATTTCAGATCCAGCCACCCGAGCTACGCGGCTTTTACAGAGGGCATCAGCCGCCTGAACATCGATCTACTGTCCTGTTTTGCCGCCCATGGCATCGAGATTCCCTTCCCAACCCAGGCCGAGGTTCAAAAGATCTGACCCAACAGAAAGCCCCCGCCTTGCGGCAGGGGCAGAACGTTCTCATGGGTGAGGTTGCTTGCAGATTCAGCCCTCCACCTGAACGGTGACGCTGCTGACTTTCTGCGCTTTGGGAGCCGTCACCGTCAGCAGTCCATCCTTGTAACGAGCCTGCAGTTGTTCATGCTCAATTGCCTGCGGGAAACGGAAGCTGCGGCTCCAGGTGCCATAGCGAAACTCACTCAGCAAGGCTGTCCCCTCTGAGGTTTCAGCGTGCTGTGGCCTTGGGTTGCGGCGTTCTGCGCTGATCACCAAGGTGCGCTCGGTGGCCTGAACGCTGATGGCATCTTTGTCGACACCAGGCAGTTCCAGAACTACGGCATAGGCCTCGGTTGTTTCATGCACCTCGGCGGCCGGAATGCGCTCGGCACCCTGCAGTTGCTGGTTGAGTTGCTGCTCGAGACGATCGAACAACTGAAAGGGAGAGGTGGAACGAACGGTCAACATGGTGGGGATGGCGAAGGATCAAACACGGGGTGTCTTTCGCCCCGGTGCACTTACTGTCGCCGTACCAGTCCGATGCCTGGATCCGGAGAGCCGAACGATTCCTTACGGGGCTCCACACCTGATGCGGCAGACCGAATCAGACAGGTGTAAGAACCGCCCCCTGCACGCGACATCGTTTCGCACTCCTCTGGCCCCCCTGGAGCCCTTGCCCCTCCAGGAGCAGTTGGCGTTCAAAAAGCGGGCGGCGGGAATCGAACCCGCATCATCAGCTTGGAAGGCTGAGGTTTTACCACTAAACTACGCCCGCACCTGGCTGCAAAACCCTTGCAGCGCCTGGTTCCCCGAGCAGTGCTCAAGAGACCTGAAGCATTATGACCTGCGTTTGGACGCAGCCCCGTGGTCGCTGAGCTTTTCGATGCCGCCGACCTCCGTGGCGGCGCCCGTCGACGGTTGCTCTGGGCCTACGGCCTGGGCGATGTCGGCACCGGCATGGGGGCCGCCCTGATTGGGTTCTACCTGCTGCGGTTCTATGTGGCCGCCGGTCTTCCCCCCTGGATGGCCGGACTGGCGTATGGGGTGGGCCGCCTCTGGGATGCCGTCAACGACCCAATTGTCGGCTGGCTCAGCGACAAGACCAGCAACCACCCCTGGGGACCGCGGGTGCCCTGGATTCTGTGGAGCGCCATCCCCCTGGGCGTGGCGATGGCGGCGATGTGGTGGCTGCCGCCCTGGAGCGACAGCGCAGTTCGGTTCTGGATCTTTCTGGCGATCTCGGTGATCGCCAACAGCCTCTACACCTGCGTCAACCTGCCGTACACCGCCCTGGCAGCCGAACTGAGCGGCGATGTCAGCCTGCGCACCCGGCTCAACACGGCCCGTTTCACGGGCTCGATCCTGGCGACGATCACCGCCGCCCTGCTGGCCGGGGTGCTGGTGCAGAACCTGGGCGACCCAAACACCTACCTGCCCGTCGGTCTGGTGTCGGGTCTGATCATTGCGCTGACGGCCCTGCTGTGCGGCCTGGGGCTGCTGCCGATGGCCCGCCGCTGCCGCCGCCCCGTCAGTGCCCCCGGCACGACCCGCAAGCTGCTGCAACGGGTCGGCCGCAACGGCCGCTTTCTGATGGTGCTGGGTCTGTACCTGCTGCTGTGGTGCGCCCTGCAATTGATGCAGGCGGTGTCGCTGTTCTTTCTGCCCGTGGTGCTGCAGGTCCCCGAAGGTCTAAGCAAGCTGATCCTGCTGCCGTTTCTGCTCAGCTCGCTGGCCGGGCTGTGGCTCTGGACCGGCGTGGCGCACCGCGGTGGCCGGATCCTGGCCCTGCGCTGGGGCGGCAGCCTCTGGATCGCTGGCTGCCTGCTGGTGATGGTGCTGCAACCGCTCGACCCCGGCGTGGCAGTCCTGGGCAGCGCCGCCAATGGCTTCAAACTGGCGGCGCTGGTGTTCACCATCGTGCTGGCCGGGTTCGGGGCCTCGACGGCCTACCTGATCCCCTGGTCACTGCTGCCCGATGCGATCGATGCCGATCCCGAGAAACCGGCCGGCCAGTACAGCGCATGGATGGTGCTGGCCCAGAAGGTCTGCATCAGCGCGGTGATCGCCCTGCTGGGGGTGGTGCTGAGCGCCAGTGGCTACAACGAAGCCCTGAACGCGGCCCAGCAGCCCGGCAGCGCCCTGCTGACGATTCGCTTCTGCATGGGCCTGATCCCGGCGGTGCTGATCGCCCTGGGCCTGGTGGTGATGCGACGCTGGCCCGCGACGGGTCAACTCCTCGGCAGGCAGCAGGCATGAGTGCACCATCCGACAGCCACACATCCCCCAGGCGCCTGCGCAGTCCCCGTTGGTTGAACCGCCTGGGGGCCAGCTGCCTGATCGGCGGTCAGGCTGTCAGCGCCCTGGCCAAGGGCAAGGTCAACATCAATGATCTGATGGCCGAGCTGATGGAAGCCGGGCCGGGCAGCTTTTTGATCGTGGTGATCACAGCCCTGGCAGCCGGCACCGTGTTCAACATTCAGGTGGCCGCCGAACTGACCAAGCAGGGGGCCGGCGCCACGGTCGGAGGCCTGCTGGCCCTGGGCCTGGCCCGCGAGATCGCGCCGATCCTGACCGCCACGCTGATCACCGGCAAGGTGGCCACCGCCTATGCAGCCCAGCTGGGCACCATGAAGGTGACCGAGCAGATCGATGCCATCACCATGTTGCGCACCGACCCCGTCGAATACCTGGTGGTCCCACGGGTTCTGGCGATGGTGGTGATGGCCCCGGTCCAGTGCCTGCTGTTCTTCTGGGTCGGCATCTGGTCGGGGCAGGTGAGCAGCACCTGGCTGTACAACATCCCCCCGGCGGTGTTCTGGAATTCGGTGCGCACCTGGATGGAGCCCTCGGACCTGCCGGCGATGCTGCTCAAGGCGGTGATCTTCGGGCTCCAGATCGCCGTCATCGCCTGCGGCTGGGGTCTGACCACCAAAGGCGGCCCCAAGGAGGTCGGCAGCAGCACCACCGGCGCCGTGGTCATGATCCTGGTGACCGTGGCGCTGATGGATGCGCTGCTCACCAAACTGCTGTTCGCCTGATGACTGACGAGGTGGTGCTGGCGCCCCGGTTCGGGCTGCCCCTGGCGGTGGTGGTGCTGGGTGTGGCGGTGCTGCCGCTGAGCTGGCTGTGGCCCCCGGCCCTGTGGTTCGCCCTGGTGGTCAGCCTGTTCGGTTTGTTTCTGCTTCTGCAGAGCGCCGTGCTGCGGCTGGTGTTCACCGCTGATGCCCTGCTGGTGCGGCGCCAGGAGACCCTGCTGCGTCGCTTCCCCTACAGCGACTGGCTGGGTTGGAGACTGTTCTGGTCCACGGTGCCCGTGCTGTTTTATTTCCGTGAACAGACGAGCATCCACCTGCTGCCGGTGTTGTTCGATGCATCCGAACTGCGCCACCAGCTCGCGACGCGCCTGCCCCAGCTCAGGACGCCCGACTGACGCCCCATGCCCGATCCCCTGACGCCCCCCGATCCCGATCCGACCGGCGCCCCCCAGCCCGAGGCCACTGCCGAGCTGGTGAACCTGGCCCTGCGTGAGCTGAGCACGCAGCGGCAGAGTCTGCTGGATGAGATCCAGCAGCTCGAGGCGCGCCGCGAACAGATCAACCGCGAGATCGCTGCCAGCTTCAGCGGCCAGTCCGACCAGATCGCCCGGCGGGTCAAGGGGTTCCAGGAGTACCTGGTCGGGGCCCTGCAGGATCTGGCCGTTGCTGCCGAGCAGATCGAACTGGTGCCCCAGCCGGTGTTGGTGAAGCCCTCACCACTCGATCAGGTCGCTGCCGCGGCAGGCGCTGAAGCCGCGGCAGCCCCGCCAGCAGCAGCCGGCCTGTTCGCCGGCGATGCCGCGCTAATCCGGCAGCAATTGCAAGGCTTTGCTGGCCAGCCCGACTTTTACGCCGAGCCCTGGAACCTGCGCCGCAGCCTCGATGACGAGGGCGCAGACCTGCTGGATGACTGGTTCCTGGCCCAGGGGGGACGCGGCGCCCAGAACAGCCGCGGCAGCCGCAGCCGCAACGCCCTGGTGGCCGCTGCGGCGATCGCGATCCTGACGCGCCTGTACGGCGAGCGCTTTCAGACCCTGGTGCTGGCCGGTGAACCCGAGCGCCTGGGCGAATGGCGCCGCGGCCTGCAGGACTGCCTGGGCCTGGGCCGCGAAGACTTCGGCCCCAACAGCGGCATCGTGCTGTTCGAGCGGGCCGATGCCCTGATCGAGCGGGCCGACCGGCTCGAAGAACGGGGCGAACTGCCATTCATCGTCATCGATGCCGGCGTGCCCGCCGTCGAGATCCCCGTGCTGCAGTTCCCGCTGTGGCTGGCCTTTGCCGCCGGTCCCGGCGAACAGGTCGACGACCTGCCCCCCTACTGACCCCAGCTGCCATGACTCCTGGATTGATCCTGCTGTTGTTGCTGGCCGGTTATCTGCTGGGTTCGATCCCGAGCGGCTACCTGGCGGGCCGTTGGCTCGCTGGCCTCGACATCCGCCGCGAGGGCTCGGGCTCGACCGGGGCCACCAACGTGCTGCGGGTGCTGGGCAAGGGACCGGCGCTGGTGGTGTTTCTGATCGATGTGCTCAAGGGCACCGCCGCCGTGGTGCTGGCCAAGGCGGTGCTCGAGCCCCTGGGAGCCCCCCTGGGCAGCGCTGGCTGGATGCTCGACAGCGTGGTGGTGGCCTGCGGTCTGGCGGCCCTGGCCGGCCACAGCTTCCCGATCTGGCTGGGTGGCAAGGGGGGCAAGGCCGTGGCCACGGGCCTGGGCATGCTGCTGGGCCTGGCAACGCCGGTGGGGCTGGCCTGCTTTGGCGTCTTTCTGGCGGTGCTGAGCGTTAGCCGCATCGTCTCGCTGTCGAGCATCGCCGCCGCCGTGGCCCTGCCCCTGCTGATGCTGGGCTGGTTTGCCACCGGCGCCATGGGGCTGCGCTGGCCTTACCTGATCCTGGCGTTGCTGACCAGCGTGCTGGTGATCGCGCGGCACCGGGCCAACATCCAGCGCCTGCTAGCCGGCAACGAACCCCGGTTGGGCCAAAAGCGTCAGGCCAGCTGACGGCTGCGCTCGGCGGCGGCCACAACCGCCTCGATCAGGGCCGAGCGCAACCCGGCCCGCTCGAGCTGGCGCAGTCCGGCGATCGTGGTGCCCCCCGGGCTGCTCACCATGTCTTTGAGCTGGGCCGGGTGCAGCTGCTGCTGCTCCAGCAGGGCGGCCGTGCCCGCCAGGGTGCGGGACGCCAGCTGCAGGGCCAGATCCCGCGGCAGGCCGGCGGCCACGGCGCCGTCGGCCATCGCCTCGGCCACCAGGGCCACAAACGCCGGCCCGCTGCTGGTCAATGCCAAAAAACCATCGAGCTGGGCCTCGGGCAGGGGCAGCACCTGGCCCACCGCCGCAAACAGGCTTTCGAGCCACTGGCGCTCGTGGGCCTCGACCGCCGCGCCATAGGCCAGTCCCGTCAGACCGGCGCGCACCAGGGCAGGGGTGTTGGGGACGGCGCGCACACATCGCCAGCCCGGAAACAGCGCTTCGAGCCGTGCCAGCGTCACCCCGGCCAGCACCGACACCAGCAGACGCCCGGGCGGGCCGGGTTCGGCGCCAGCACGGGCCGCCACCGCCTGCAGCTGCTGGGGCTTGACCGCCAGCAGCACCACCTTGGCCCCCCAGGCCGCTGCCGCATCAGTACCGAGCGTGCAGGGCCAAAGGGGGGCCAGACGCTGGGCCGAGGCTTCACTGGCCACCACCGCCCGCACCTGATCGGCCTGGAGCAGGCCCAGATCCAACCAGGGACGCAGCAAAGCCTGGGCCATGCGGCCCAGGCCCACCACCCCAAGGGTGGGCGTCACAGGGCGCTGGCCATCTCCTGGCGGCCCCAGGCCGGGCTGGGGGCGGCCTCTTGAGTGTCCGCCAGGCCGCTACTGGGGGTGTGGGTGACCATCGTCGGCGAGGTGACCTCCTCGCCGCCGGTGGTGGTCACGGTGACGCAGCTGGGGGCGAACAGAAAGATGCTCTCCCCGACCCGCTCCTGATGGCCATCGATGGCAAAGGTGCCGCCGGCGACGAAGTCGACAGCGCGCTGGGCCTGATCCGGATCCATCATCGTCAGGTTGAGGATCACGGTCTTGCGCTCGCGCAGGGCCTGGATGGCGCGGGGCATCTCATCAAAGCTGCGGGGCTCCATCAGGGTCACCTCGGCCGCGGCGCTGGTCAGACCGGGCATGCCGATGACGTTGGTGCCGGCAAAGGGGTCCTCCCCGCGAAACTCGCCCAGTGGGGCCAGGGCTCCGCTTTTGCTGAACGAGGACGAGGACGACTCGGACAACTCGCCGCCGTCGTAATCGAGCTCATCATCAAAGTCTCCATCCAGGTAGTCGTCGCCAGAGACGACAGCACGAAGGCGGGAGAACAGCGACACGAAGACGACCTCAATGGACCTTGAACCCTAGATAGCGTCCCAGACGAGCTGAGGCAAGGGTTTCAGCCGCCGATCGGCGCCCTGTCTCCAAACAGAGCGCTGCCGATGCGCACCCAGGTGCTGCCGGCGGCGGCGGCGGCGCGCCAGTCGCCGCTCATGCCCATCGAGCACTCGGCCAGTCCCAGTCGATCGGCCAACTGCCGGCAGGCCTCGAACACCTGGCGAGCCTCAGCGGCGGTCAGGCCCAGCGGCGTGATCGTCATCAGGCCCAGGGGCCGGGCCGGGGCCAGATCCCGCAGCTGGGGCCACAGCGCACACAGCTCATCGGGACTGAAGCCACCCTTGGCCGGATCGGGGCGAAACTTGACCTGAAAGAGCAACCCAGGAGTCCGGTTCAGCTCGGCGGCGATCCGCGCCACCCGCTGGGCCAGGGGCAGGCTGTCGATCGAATGAATCGTGCCGAAGTGCTGCAGCACGGGCCTGACCTTGTTGGCCTGCAACCGACCGATGAAATGCCAGTCCAGGGGCTCCAGATCGCGCAGCTGGGCCTGCTTGGCGATGGCCTCCTGCAGGCGACTCTCGCCGAAGCTGCGCTGCCCCAGCGCCACCGCATCGCGGATCGCTGCCACGTCCTGCCCCTTGCTGACGGCTAACAGCCGGGTGGACGGCGGCAACTGGGCCTGGATCTGTTGCAACCGGGCCGCCAGCGGACCGGACAGATCAGCATGCATGGCCCGGCTCAGATGAACGTCTGATCAAACAGCTGACGCCAGTGGGCATGAACCTCAGGGCCTGCACGCCGGGCCCGCGACAGGTTCTGCTCGGCCAGATGGCGGGCATCCATCAGGGGAACCACCTCAAACGTGGCGCCCCGTGGTTGCAGGGTCACCACAAAAAAGATGCGCTGGGCATAGAGCGTGGCGAACAGATCGCGGCCATCATCAACCGGTGCCACCCGATAGAGCAGCCCGAAGGTCGGGTGATTGAGATAACGCTCAGCGCTCAAATCAAGGGGCGCAACGGCGCCAACCACTCTTGCCATTAAAGATCACCGACTTTCCAACGCAACAACAGCAGGACCAGCAGCGCCATCATGGCGCCACCATTGAGTGCCACAGCCTGGCCGCCCCTTGGACCCAGGGCGCGCGGGTCCAGCCGCTGACCACCCCGGGCCAGCAGGGCGTCTGCCCCCTGCTCGGCCCGCAGCAGCACGTTGGCCAGCAGCCGTTCGCCGACGGCGAGCAGCAGCGCCAGACCACCCTTGAACCCCAGCCGTTTGAGCACCACGGCCCGGGTGGCCAGGGCCCGCAGCAGGTTCTGCAACTCCTCCTGCACCAACGGCAGGAAGCGCAGCGACAACAGCAAGGTGAACCCCAGGCGCTCGACCGGCAGCCCCAGGCGCCCCAACGGTGTCAACGACCAACTGATCGCCCAGACCAGCTGCTCGGGCGGCGTGGTCAGCAACATCAGGTTGGCGCTGTGCACCAGGGTGAACAGCAATGTGCCGCCGCTGATGCCCAGCTCCAGCGAACGGCGGGTCACCTGCAGCGGCCCCAGGCGCGCCAGCACCCAGGCGGCGCCGCTGGCCTGCGGTGGTGGGGTTTGCGGCGGGCCGGGCTCGAGCCGCAGTTCACTGGGGGGGCGCTGCAGCGGCGCCGCCGGCAAGCCGCCGGTCGGCAGCACGGCCGCCAGCACCCCCACCGCCAGGGCCAGGACCAGCAACAAGCCCACTCCCTTGGCCCAGAGCCGCAGCGCCAGGCCGCTGACGGCGGTCAGCAGCAGCAACAGCGCCACCAGCCCGAGGCGCCACAGGGGGCCCGCCAGAATTGGTGTGACCAGAAAGGCGACGGTCCAGACCAGCTTGAGCCGCGGGTCGAGCCGCACCAACCAGCTGCCAGAACCGTCGACGTACTGCCCGATCGGCAGCTGACGCAGCCAGTCCATCGGGGCTCAGCGACCGCGGTTCTGCTGCCGGGCCAGGTCGCGCTCGGCGTCGCGCTGCTGTTTGCCGCGCCAGAACAGCTTGATCGGCGTGCCCTCAAACCCCAGACCCTCGCGGATCTGGCGCTCGACGTAGCGGCGATAGGTGTCGCCAAACAGCTTGGGGTCGTTCACAAACAGGGTGAAGCTGGGGGGCCTGACGGCCACCTGGGTGCCGTAATAGAGCTTGCCGCTGCGGCCGCCGCGGGTGGCGGGCGGCGTGCGCCAGCTCAGGGCCTCGGTCAGCACTTCGTTGACCACCGAGGTGCTGACGCGGCGGCGGTGCTGCTCCACCGCCAGCAGCGCCAGGGGGAAGATCGCTTCGACCCGCTGGCCGCTCAAGGCTGAGGTGAACAGCATCGGCGCCCAATCGAGGAAATAGAGCTTGGCCCTGAGCTCCTTTTCCATCGCCGGCATGGTGTGGGAGTCCTTTTCGATCGCGTCCCATTTGTTGACGACGACCACGCAGGCGCGGCCGTCCTCTTCAATGCGGCCCGCCAGGCGCTGGTCCTGCTCGGTGACGCCATCGAGGGCATCGATCACCAGCACGCACACATCGGAGCGCTCGATCGCCTTGAAGCTGCGGTTGATGCCGAAATACTCCGGGCCGTAGCTCACGGAGCGGCGGCGGCGGATGCCAGCGGTGTCGAGCAGTTTCCAGGTCTGGCCCTCGCGTTCGATCGTGGTGTCGATCGTGTCGCGGGTGGTGCCGCGGATCGGGCTCACGATCGCCCGCTTCTCGCCGCACACGGCGTTGAGCAGGCTGGATTTGCCCACGTTGGGCCGGCCGATGATCGCCAGCTGGATCGGCTCCTCCCCCTGCAGCTCCTCGGTGGGGGGCAGGTGATCCACGAGGCGATCGAGCAGATCACCGGTGCCGGCGCCGTGGATGGCGGAGATCGGGTGGGGTTCGCCGAGGCCGAGGCTCCAGAATTCCGCCGCCATCGAGAGGCCCGCCTCGGGCGACTCGCACTTGTTCACCGCCAGCAGCACCGGCACCTTCTGACCGCGCAGCCATTCAGCGATCGATTCATCAGCGGCC
>JBJOHB010000185.1:0-20761 GCA_046047915.1 Cyanobacteriota bacterium | reverse complement strand
GGGCATCGGCCAGGGCTTCAGCCTCCGGTTTGGACGGAGCAATCGCCAGCAGGTCGACATCGGAATAGGCATCCCAGTCGCCGCGTGCAACGGAGCCGAACAACCACACCTGGGTTTGCGGGAAGGCGGCTGCCACGGCCCGGGCTCCCTGGCGCAGGGCGCTCAGGCGCTCGCTGCGGCGCTGCTCGCGAATGGCGGCCAGAGTGGGCATGGGGTCAGGTTAGGCCTCCCTTGCTTGAGCCATGCGTGTAACCCTCACGGTCGACGACGCCTTGATGGCCCGGGCGCAAGCCCTCACGGGTGCAAAACACCCCAGTGAATTGCTTCAGAGAGCTCTTCAGGCCTTGATCGAACAAGAAAGTGCCAGGCGTCTTGCCCTGCTGGGTGGGACTGAGCCTGAGCTGGTGTCGCCGCCGCGTCGCGGCTGATCCCGGTGTGAGCTTGCAGCCTTTCCTCAACCCGGAGGCCGCCTTCAGCCCCTGCCGGCACTACCGCTGGTGGTTGCGGCGGCAGTGGCAGCCAGGCTTGCCGCCCCTGGTGTTCATCGGCCTGAACCCATCCCGCGCCGACGCCGAGCGGGACGATCCCACCCTTCGCCGGATCGTGGGGTTTGCGCGTCAGTGGGGCTTTGGCTCGGTGACGGTGCTCAACCTGTTTGCCCGCATCAGCTCCAGCCCGGCGCTGTTGAAGCGGGCTGCCGATCCGGTGGGGCCTGACAACGATCAATGGCTGCAAGCGGCGCTGAACGGGCAGGGTGCCGCCATCTGGCTGGGCTGGGGCAACCTGGGGGCCTGGCGCGGTCGCGACCGGCAGGTGCTCGAGCTGGTGCAGCAGGGCCTGGATGCTGAGCCCCGCCTGGCGAACGGTCTGCTGGGCCTGGGGCTGACAGCGCAGGGGCAGCCCCGCCACCCGCTTTATGCCGCCGCTGCCCTGGCGCCCCAACGGCTGTCACTGGCACAAAGCTGTGGCCATGGGCCATTGTGTGGGCACCGTGCCGACGGTCCATGGCCCGCACCCCTCGTCGCTATGCCATTCGCCTGCACCTGAGCGGCGGCCAGAGCGAAGTGGTGCACTTCGCCAGTCTTGAAGCCTTTCAGCAGTGGTACGGCGGGGTGCTGACCGCTTCGGCGGCCGATGCCTTCGTCAACGTGCCCATCACCGAGATGGAGGGCGAATACCTGGTGCTGCGGCCCAGCGCCGTGATCGCCATCCGGGTCGAGCCGCAATTCAACGGCCTTGAGGAATGACGCCTGAACGGTTGAGCGTTCTGTGGGGGGTCACGGTCTTTGCCGGCGCCCTGGCCCAGGCGCTGGCCTGGTTGAGCGGTCTGCCCGGTGTGGTGCTGCTGCTGTCAGCGGGCCTGTTGATCGGACGCTCGGGCCTGCACCTGGTCGAGCCCCTGGATCTGGGCATCGGCCTGGAAACGGTGGTCGGTCTGCTGGTCAGCCTGGTGCTGTTTGACGGGGGCATCAACCTCAAGCTGCCGGGCGATGCGCTCAAGCTCACCGTGCTGCGCATCGTGCTGGTGCGGCTGGTGATGGCAGTGGCCGGCGGCTTGTTGGCGGCCCACACATTGGCGGGGCTGAGCTGGCCACTGGCAGCGGTGTTCAGCGCCATCGTGCTGGCCACCGGTCCCACGGTGGTCAATCCGCTGGTGCAGCAGATCCGTCTTCGCGCACCCCTGGGCGAGGTGCTCGAAGGCGAAGGACTGGTGCTCGAGCCCATCGGTGCGGTGCTGGCCCTGCTGCTGCTCGAGCTGGTGCTGGGCAATCTGCACGGCTGGCGCGAGCTGGTGCTGGGCCTGCTCGAGCGCCTGCTAGGTGGGGTGGCCGTCGGCGCCGCCAGCGGCTGGTTGCTGACGGCAGCCCTGCGGCGCATTCCCGCGGCCTCGGCCGCGCCCCTGCGGCTGCAGCTGAGCCTGGGGGTGGTGTTGTTGATGTTTTCGCTCTGCGAGCAGGTGTTGCCCGAATCGGGCCTGCCGGCATCGGTGGCGGCCGGTGTGGTGGTGGGCCGCCGCCTCGACACCGAGGCCAGCGAACTCGATGACCTGATCCGTCAGCTGGCGATGCTGGCGATCACGATGCTGTTTCCGCTGCTGGCCGCCGATGTCAGCTGGGCCGAACTCAGCCCCCTGGGTTGGGGTGGTGTGGCCTGCGTGCTGGCGCTGATGCTGTTGCAGCGGCCCCTGGCGATCGGCCTGGCCACCTGGGGCTTGCCGTTCTCGTGGTCTGAAAAGCTGCTGATGGCCTGGCTGGCGCCGCGGGGCATCGTCACGGCGGCCGTGGCCTCCCTGTTCGCGATTCGGCTCGAGGAGGCCGGCGTGATCGGCGCGGGTCGGTTGCAGGGTCTGGTCTTTCTGACGATCCTGATGACCGTGGGCCTGCAGGGGCTCAGTGCCGGTCCGCTGGCGACGCGCCTGGGACTTGTGGCGGCAGAGTCCGATGCAACCGAGGCTGGCTCAGAGGCAGCGGGCGATGCGGCTGCGGTCCTCGCCCAGTCGGTGCAGCAGTAACCAGGTCTGCAGCAGGTCGGGGCCCTGCAGGCTGCCCAGCAGGGCCGCCCGCAGCGATTTCATCAGCAGGCCTTTCTTGATGCCCGCTGTGGTGACCGCATCGCTCAGCAGTTGTTGGGCTGCAGCGCTGTCCAGCTCGGCATCGGCCGGGCGCTGGTCCAGGGCGGCCTGCAGTGCTGACAGGCCGGACCTGGCCCCGTCCAGCTCCAGCTGGGCGCGGGCGTCGTCGTTGAGCTCAGGGCGGCTGAAAAAGGGGTTCGCCTGTTCAACCCCATCGGCCAGCAGCTCCAGCGAAGGGCCGAGCAGGGCCACCAGTTGCAGTTGCCATTGCAGGTCAGCGCTGGGGCCGTCGGTGCCCCAGCCCCGGGCGGCCCACAGGGGCAGCAGCTGCTCGCGCAGGGTCTCGGGCGGCAGGGCGTGAAGCACCTGGCCGTTCAGCCAGTTGAGTTTGTCCCAGTCAAAGCGGGCGCCTGCCCTGTTGACCCGGTCAAAGCCAAACACCGTGGCCGCCTCGGCCAGGCTGAACCGCTCGCCCATGCCCTCGGGCGGCGACCAGCCCAGCAGGGTCATGTAGTTGGCCAGGGCTTCGGCGGTGTAGCCCATGGAGCGGAAGTCGCTGACCGAGGTCACGCCGTCACGCTTGGAGAGTTTCTTGCCCTCTTGGTTGAGGATCAGGGGCGTGTGGACGAACATCGGCGCCGGCAGCCCCAGCGCTGTGTAGAGCAGCAGTTGCTTGGCGGTGTTGGCGATGTGGTCCTCGCCGCGGATCACGTGGCTGATCGCCATGGCGGCGTCGTCCACCACCACCACCAGGTTGTAGAGCGGATCACCAATCTGGTCCGCCGGGGCACGACGGGCGATCACCATGTCGCCGCCCAGGTCACTGCCGCTCCAGCGCATGGGACCGCGCACCAGGTCGGTCCAGGTGATCTCAGCGTCGTCATCGATCCTGAAGCGCACCACCGCCTGCCGGCCCTCGGCGATGTAGGCCCGCTGCTGCTCAGGGGTCAGGTTTCGGTGACGGTTGTCGTAGCGCGGCGCCTGTTTGCCGGCTGCCTGGGCTTCGCGCATGGCGGCAAGCTCGTCGTCGCTGGCGAAGCAGCGGTAGGCATGGCCGCGCTCGAGCAGCTGTTGGATCGCCGCGCGGTGAGCCTCGATCCGGGCGCTCTGGATGACCGGCTCTTCATCCCAGCTGAGGCCCAGCCACTGCAGCCCCTCAAGAATGTTGGCGGTGTACTCGGCCTTGCTGCGTTCCTTGTCGGTGTCTTCGATCCGCAGCAAAAAACGACCGCCGTGGCGCCGTGCGAACAACCAATTAAAGACGGCGGTGCGGGCCGTACCGATGTGCAAGGTGCCGGTGGGGCTTGGTGCCAACCGGACGCGCACAGAGGAATCGGATGCGGCCACCATGGGGACGGGAACGATTCAAATTTGAAACGGGACTGACGGGGCTCGAACCCGCAACTTCCGCCGTGACAGGGCGGTGCTCTAACCGATTGAACTACAGTCCCAGAAAGGCTTTTGGCCTGGCTGGTGTCGCTTTAGCGACCTCAAAAGTATCCGTGATCAGTGGTCCCTCCGTCAACTGAAGCGCTGAAGGGAGGGACAGTGACCACCCCTTGGAGTTAGGGCCGGAAGCCGGCGGGTTCGATCAGGCGCACCTGGTTGCCACGGGCCGTGAATTCACGACCCTGATCGCTTTGCACGACCACGCGGCCACCCGATTTGACGCGGATCACCCGGGCCCGCACCCAACCTAGCGCGGCCGACTCCAGCACCTTGACCACATCACCGGGTTGTAGATCCAACTCCATGTTCGGAACCACGAAACAGCAGGTGGAGGCATCGAACGCGCCGTGGAGGACTTGAACCCCCGACATCAGGTTTTGGAGACCTGCGTTCTACCAACTGAACTAACGGCGCAGGGCCGATGCCTCCGGGAACCACAGACGGGGAAAACCCCAGCTGTGAATCAGCGGTCGAAGCGCTGCTTCACGCGAGTGGCTTTACCCACCCGGTCGCGCAGATAGAACAGCTTCGCCCGGCGCACCTTACCGCGTCGTTCGACCTTCACGGAAGCCACCTGGGGGCTGTGCAACATGAACACCCGCTCGACGCCGACGCCCTGGAAGATGCGTCGCACGGTGATGGTCTCGTTGAGGCCGCCGTGGCGCTTGGCAATCACCACGCCCTCGTAGGGCTGGACGCGCTCTTTGTTGCCCTCGCGAATGCGGACGCCCACCTTGACGGTGTCACCCACGTAGATCTCGGGCAGATCGCTCTTGAGCTGTTCAGCTTCGAAGGCCCGAATCAGATCCTGAGCGCTCAGCTTGCCGGTGATGGCCCGGGTGGCCGCAGGCTGTTCGGCCACAGCTGTGGTCGCGGCCCCGGTGTCGCTGGCTGTGGCGTTGGTGCTCACCGCGTCGTCTGGTGTCGCCTCTGGTGTCGGCGTCTCTGCCATTGCTGCCCCCGTTTCCCTGGCCAAACCGCCAGTGTACCGGCTCAGGGTGCCCTCCGTCCCAGGCGCCGTTGCCAGCGCTGCCAGGCGAGGGCGGCGCCGGTGGCCAGCATCCACAGCAATCCCAGGCCATTGAGCAGCACATACAAGGTCTCGCCCGTGGGCCCCAGCCAGTGGCGCAGCCACTCCCCTTCGTGCAGCACCATCAACCCGTGGCTGGCCTGCCGATCCAGACCGCCCCAGTCGCGCAGCAGGCGGTAGCTAACGCCGGTGGTGACGGTCACCAGCAGCGGCAGCAGCACAAACGGCGCCAGGCTGGCGTGCAGGTCGCGCAGGCGAGACGCCCACGGGCGCGAGGGGCGGCGGGGTTGAGTGGCAGCGTCCTCTGACACGGTCAGGCAAGGGTCAGGCAAGGGTGGGGGAAGCCGCGCGGCAGGGCTGATGCGGCGTTGTTAGCTTGCTGCCAAAGCGGTTTGTGGGACGGGCATGAATCTGTTTGCGGATCTGTTGGCCAGCACCCGTCCAACCACCGGGGCCGGAACAGCGGTCGTGACCGAGACCGGACCCCGCATCCAAAAGTCGCGCCGTGGTGTCGAGATCAAATCGGCCCGTGAAATCGAGACGATGCGCAAGGCCAGCCGCATCGTCGCCACCGTGTTGCGTGAAATCGAGCAATTGGTCGCCCCGGGCATGACCACCGGCGATCTGGATGCCCATGCCGAGCGGCGCATCCGCGACCTGGGCGCCACCCCCAGCTTCAAGGGTTATCACGGGTTTCCGGCCAGCATCTGCGCGTCGATCAACAACGAAGTGGTGCATGGCATTCCCAGCAGCAAACGGGTGATCAAGGCCGGGGACCTGCTCAAAGTGGACACCGGCGCCTACTTCGACGGCTATCACGGCGACAGCTGCATCACGATCTGCGTCGGTGACGCGACCCCTGACCTGGCCCGCCAGCTGGCACGGGTGGCCCAGGAGTCGCTGATGCAGGGCCTGGCCCGAATCAAGGCCGGCAACACCCTGCTGGACATCGCCGGGGCCGTGCAGGACCACGTCGAAGCCCATGGCTATGCAGTGGTTGAGGACTACACCGGCCATGGCGTCGGCCGCAACCTGCACGAAGAGCCCTCGGTGTTCAACTACCGCACCAACGATCTGCCCAACATGAAGCTGCGGCCCGGCATGACCCTGGCGGTCGAGCCGATCCTCAATGCCGGCAGCAAGGCTTGCCGCACCCTGCGGGACCGTTGGACCGTGGTCACGGTCGATGGGAGCCTCTCGGCCCAGTGGGAGCACACCATCGCCGTCACCAGTGACGGCTGCGAGATCCTCACCGACCGCAGCTTCTAAGCCCGGGTCAGCAGCCCGTTGTAGGCCCAGCGCCCCAGGGTGGTCAGGGGCATCAGCACGTAGATCAGCGGGTTGGGGGTGACCACGATCAGGTTGCAACCCCACGAGGCCTGCAGCAGCACCTGGTCGGCGACGAAGCCCACCGGCATCAGTCCCACCGGGTTCAGGGCTGAGCGAAACGGCCCCAGCACCAGGCGGCGCAGGCGCAGCTGGCGGGACAGATCGAGGCTGCGCAGGCTCAGCAGCTGCCCCAGCAGCCGTTTGCTGATTTCGTACAGGGGGCTGAAGGCCGGTTCGATTTCGGCTTCCGAGGTGTTGATCCAGACCTCGGGCTGGGGGCGTTCGGCGCGCACCGTTGGGCTGCGGGCCGCCACCAGGGCCGCAAAGCCTTCGAGCAGGCGCCAGCTGCTCAGGGCATTGACCTCGAGGCTCTGGGCCGTGGCCTCGGCGCCGCGCTGCTGCTGCAGGTTGATGCCGTGGTTGAGCACCAGCACATCGACGTCCTGCAGGTGGTTGAGCAGATCCTGTTCAAGGCCCACCTGCCAGCACAGCTGTTGCAACGGGATCGGGCTGCCGTCGTCAGCCTGCAGCTGCAGCGGCCCCTGGCTGTGGGTCAGGGCGATCAGCCGCGCCCCGCGGCGATGCCAGCGCTGCAGCAGGGCCCGGCCCAGGGCGCCGCTGGCACCGGTCACGGCCACGGTGATCTGGCATTGGTCCATGGCGTGGCGCAGCAGGCAGCTGGGGCGCCAGCATGGGACAGATCGTGACCAGAGCGGTGCACGCCGGTTCCAGCCCTAGTTCTGTTGGCGCGCCCTCGGTGGCCGCCCTGGTTCCCCTGTTTGCCCCCTATCTGGCAAGCCTGGGTGCCGCCTTGGAACCGGCTCTGCAGATCCTGGTGCAGGGTCAGTTCAGCGGCGAGCGGCGGCTGCAGGACGGCCGCAGCCATCCCTACCTGCTGCGCTGGAGCGGGGCGGCAGCCCCTGCCGAACCCAGCAGCTGCAACCTCAGTTTTCCTGGTTCGCCCGCGGTTCACTACAGCTTCACGGTGCCGACCCAACGGTTGCTGGTCTGGCTTGCCGAGGCCGACGGCACCCCCGGGGCAGAGGACCTACCCGACAGCTTCTGGCGTTGGTTGATCCTGGGCGAGGTACCCGCCTTCTAAATTGACGCGAACCTGTGGGTTCGGGAGATCCCCTGATGCAGCCAGACCTCCCGACCACCCTGTTGATCGGCTCCTGTGAAGCCTTCGGCGGCAAATCCGCCGTGGTTCTGGGCCTGTTGCGTCAGCTGCTGGCCGCCGATGGGGGTGTGCGTGTCGGCAAACCGCTGGCCACCAGCGTTGAAAGCGCCGCATCCCCCGGCCAGAGCGGCTTGATCGATGACGATGTGCGCTTCATCGGTTCGATCTTCGGTCTGCCGGCCGACCGCCTGCTGCCGTCGCTCCACCAGCTCGATGCCGCCTCGGCCACCCAGCGCCTGCTCGAGGGCGATGCCGAAGCCGCTGCCCAGAGCGCCTGCCAGGCCGTGCGTTTGCAGCTTCAGGGCCTGGGGCCTGGCGCTCTGGTGCTGCTTGAAGCGGCCGGCACGCTCAGCGAGGGACTGCTGTATGGCCTCAGCCTGGTGCAGCTGGCCCGGGGCTTGCAGGCCCCGGCGCTGCTGGTTCACGCCTGGAGCGACGCCCGCAGCGTCGAACCCTTACTCGAGGCCAAGGCCCAATTGGGGGATCTGCTGACGGGGGTGGTGCTCAATGCCGTCGCCCCCGAAGAGGTCGAGGCCATTCGCGACCAGGTCTGCCCGGCCCTGGCACGCCTCGGCATCCCGGTGTATGGGGTGCTGCCCCGCAGTCCGCTGCTGCGCAGCGTGACCGTCGAGGAGCTGGTGGCCCGGCTCGATGCCCGGGTGCTGTGCTGTCAGGACCGGCTCGATCTGTTGGTCGAGACCCTCTCGATTGGGGCGATGAATGTCAATGCCGCGATGGAGTTCTTTCGGCGCCGCCGCAACATGGCGGTGGTGACCGGTGCTGACCGCACCGACATCCAGCTGGCAGCCCTCGAGGCCTCCACCCAGTGCCTGATCCTCACGGGTGTGGGCGAGCCCCTGCCCCAGCTGATCAACCGGGCCGAAGAGCTGGAGGTGCCCCTGCTCAAGGTGGAGCACGACACCCTCACGACCGTCGAGGTGATCGAGCACGCCTTCGGTCACGTGCGTCTGCACGAAGGGGTCAAGGCCACCTATGCGATGCGGCTGGTGGATGAGCATTGCGACTTTGCCCCCCTGTTCGGGCGTCTGGGCTTGCCTCTGCCCGGCTGAACCGCTCTGACCCTGGTAACGCTGCTAGTTTCAACGGGCAGGTTGCGCGCTGGTGGTGGCCCGGTCTCTAGATCTCCCGGCGCTGGATCGGGTGGACACCCTGGCCCAGGAGCTGGCCTTGCTGCAGGACCGTGGCAAGCGGCGCATCGCCATCATCGGCAGCCGCCATGTGCCCGTGGTCTCGGTCCATCTGGTCGAGTTGGTGGCCCGCTCCCTGGCTCAAGAGGGGCACAACCTGATCACCTCTGGGGCCCAGGGGGTGAATGCGGCGGTGATCCGCAGCGTGCTCGAGATCGACCCCTCGCGCCTGACCGTGCTGCTGCCCCAGAGCCTTGATCGACAGCCTGGTGAATCGCGCGAGCAGCTCGAGCGGGTGCTGCATCTGGTCGAGAAACCGGAGCACGACGAGCTGCCGTTGACGATGGCCAGCAGCCTCTGCAACCAGGACATCATCAGCCGTTGCGATCAGCTGATCTGCTACGCCTTCCACGACAGCGAGACCCTGTTGGCCAGCGTCCGCGTCGCCGAAGACATGGGCAAGGTGGTCAGCCTGATGTTCTTTGACTGAGTTCTGTCTCTGAGGCTCAGCCGGCCATCACCGCCCGCAGGCCTTCGACATAGAGCACCCCGGTGCAAACCATGGCCCCAGCCCAGCAGAGGCTGCGCAGCGGCGCCAGGTCGGCCACATAGGCGCCGATGTAGGCCAGGCGCAGCACAGGCCAGGCCAGGGCCAGCGCATGGGCCAGCGTGCCGTGCACCCCGGCCACCAGGGCCAGCAGGCAGGCCGGGGCAAACAGGATGAAGGCTTCAAAGCTGTTCTGGTGAGCCCAGTTGGCCCGCTTGCCCCAGGCCGGCAGCCGCTCGAACATCGCCCGCGGTGCCCCTAGGTCGGCCAGGGTGAAATCGGCCTGGGAGCGCGCCGCACCCAGGGGCACCAGGCTGGCCACCACAACGCCGGCAGCCAGCAGCAGGGCCCAGGCGAGCAAAGGGTCGGGGTGGTTCGGCATGGCTTGAGACATGGGCAGGTCCCTTTTCTACGCTGTCCCCACTGGCGACCACGCTTCGATTCCCATGGCCGACACGTTCAGCTTTGACTGCGTCAGCGATTTCGACCGTCAGGAGCTGGTCAACGCCGTTGATCAGGTGCGCCGCGACGTGTCCCAGCGCTACGACCTCAAGGACTCGGGCACCGAGATCGAGATCGAGGAGACGTCGCTGGTGATCACCACCGCCAGCGACATGACCCTGCAGGCCGTCGAGGACGTGCTGCGGCAGAAGGCCACCAAGCGCAACCTCTCGCTCAAGATTTTCGACTTTCAACCGCCCGAGCCGGTCAGCGGCAACCGGGTCAAGCAGGTGGTCAAGCTGCGCAAGGGCCTGTCGCAGGAGCTGGCCAAAAAGCTCAGCAAGACCGTGCGCGATGAGCTCAAGAAGGTGACCGTGGCGATCCAGGGCGAGAGCCTGCGGATCACCGGCAAGAACAAGGACGATCTGCAGGCGGCGATCCAGTTGCTCAAGGCCCAGGACGTCGAGGTGCCGCTGCAGTTTGAGAACTACCGCTGAGTTGGGTTGGCGCATCTGGATCGATCGGGGCGGCACCTTCACCGATGTGGTGGCCCTGAGCCCCCAGGGGCAGATCCTGGTGCGCAAGGTGCTGTCGGTGCAGCCCGGGGTCCCCGGCGATCCGGCGGTGCGCGCCATGGCCGATCTGATCGGTCCGTCCGGTCGGGTCGCCGATCTGCGGCTGGGGACCACGGTGGCCACCAACGCCCTGCTCGAGCGGGCCGGGACCCCGGTGCTGCTGTTGATCAACCGCGGCTTTGCCGATCTGCTGCACATCGGTGATCTGCACCGGCCTGAGCTGTTTGCTCTGGCGGTGCAACGGCCGGAACCGCTGGCGGTGCGGGTGATCGAGGTGGACGGGCGCCTTGGGGCTGACGGTGTCGAGCTCGAACCCCTCAGGCTCGATCAGCAGCTGCGTGGAGCTGTGAGCGATGCCATCGCCGACGGCTACCGCAGCGTTGCCATTGCCCTGCTGCACAGCACCCGCAATCCCGAGCATGAGCTGCGGCTGGCCGACTGGCTGGCGCCGCTGGGGCCTGAGACGCTCAGCCTCTCCCATCGCCTGAGCCCCTTGCCGCGGCTTGTGCCCCGCGGCCAGACCACCCTGGTGGAGGCGGCGGTGGCACCGGTGCTGGGGCGTTACCTCGATCAGGTGCAGCAGGCTCTGGGGGATCAGATCCCCCTGCGGGTGATGCGCTCCAGTGGGGCGCTGGCACCGCGGCCCTGGCTGCAGGCCAAGGACACGATTCTGTCGGGCCCCGCCGGCGGCATGGTGGGGGCGATCGCCGTCGCCCGCCAGGCGCTTCACCAGGCCGGCCTGCCCTTGCAACCGGTCGTGGGGTTCGACATGGGAGGCACCTCGACCGATGTCTTCCACGCCGGCTGCAGGGATGGCGAGCTGCAGTGGCAGCGCAGTTCAGAAACCGCGATCGCGGGCCTGCAGCTGCAGGCGCCGATGTTGCCCATTCACACCGTGGCCGCCGGTGGCGGCTCGATCCTGCGGTTTGTCGACGGCCGCCTGCTGGTGGGTCCGGCCTCAGCCGGGGCTGACCCCGGTCCGGCCGCCTACCGGCGCGGCGGACCGTTGACCATCACCGACGCCAATGTGCTGCTGGGCCGGCTGCCCGCCGGCGCCCTGCCGCCCCTGTTCGGGCCCCATGGCGATCAGCCCCTCGACCCCACGGCCGTGCAGCAGGGCTTTGCCGCCCTGCAGATGTCCATGGCCAGCGCAGGGGTGGCGGCCAGCGTCGAAGCGCTGGCCGACGGCGCCCTGCAGATCGCGGTCGAAACCATGGCCGCGGCGATCCGCCGCATCTCGATCGAGCAGGGCCATGACCCCCGCGAGGCCCTGCTGGTCAGTTACGGCGGGGCCGCTGCCCAACACGCCTGCCGGCTGGCGGCCGAACTGGGGATCGCGCGGGTGCTGATCCATCCGCTGGCGGGGGTGCTGTCGGCCTATGGGATCGGCCAGGCGCCCCAGTCGCTGTTGCTCGAGCAGGTGGTGGCCTTGCCCCTGAACCCCCAGTCGTTGATCGCCCTGCAGTCCCAGGTCAGCGCGCTGCAGGCCCAGGGCCGTGCCCAGCTGGCCGAGGTGGTGCCGGCTGCGGCGGCCCCCCCTGGGTTGCAGGTGCGGTTGGAGCTGCGCCAACCGGCCCAGGAACGGGGCCTTGAACTGCCCTGGCCCGCGGGGCTTGAGCCCGCGGCGCTGGCGGAGGTGCTCCGTCAGGCCTATGCCGCGAGCCATCAGCAGCGTTATGGCTACCGCCCCGCCCCCGGTCCGCTGGTGGTCGAACGGCTGCTTCTAGAGCTGCAGGCCGTCGAGCCGGCGGCACGGGGGGACTGGCGGGCGCCGTCAGCGCCCCCATTGCCCAGCACCACCCCGCTGTGGACCGCCGGCGCCTGGCAGCCGGTGCCGTTGTGCTGGCGCCCCCAGCTGGCGAGCGGCCAACGGCTGCAGGGGCCGGCCCTGGTGCTCGATGCCACCACCACCTTGGTGCTGGAGGCCGGTTGGCAGCTGCAGACCCTGGCCGGTGGTGCCCTGTTGCTCGAGGCCAGCGCGGCCGTCCCGGCTGCGGGTGCCAGGGCAGCGCAGCACCAGCAAACGGCGGGCGCTGTGGATCCGGTGCAGCTCGAGCTGTATCACCATCGCTTTGCAGCGATCGCCGTGCAGATGGGCCAGCAGCTGCAACAGAGCGCCCGCTCGCTGAACATGCGCGAACGGCTGGATTACTCCTGTGCGCTGTTCGATGGCAGCGGCCGTCTGGTGGCCAATGCCCCCCACATTCCGGTGCACCTGGGATCGATGGGCGAGAGCGTCAGCAGCCTGCTGGCGGCGATCGCCACAGGCGCGCGGCGGCCCCTGCAGGCGGGTGATGTGGTGCTCGCCAACAACCCCTACAACGGCGGCACCCATCTACCCGATATCACCGCCATCACGCCGGTGTTTGCACCCGACGCCGGCCCTGAGAGCCCGCCGGTGCTGTTCGTCGCCTGCCGCGGGCACCATGCCGATGTGGGCGGGATCACGCCGGGCTCGATGCCTGCCCTGAGCCGCAGCATCGACGACGAGGGACTGCTGCTCGACAACCAGTTTTTTCTGGAGCATGGCTCCCTGGATGAGCCGTTGTGGCGGCAACGGTTTGCCGCGGGCCCCTATCCGGTGCGTAACCCCGACCTGTTGCTGGCCGACCTGCAGGCCCAGGTGGCGGCCAACCGCCGCGGTGTTGAGGCCCTGGCCGATCTGATTGCGCGCCAGGGTCTTGCCGAGGTGCTGGCCTATACCGGCCATGTCCAGGCGAATGCGGCCGCCGCCGTGCGCCGGCTGATCAAGCGCCTGCAGGATGGCTCCTGCACGGTGGCTCTTGATCACGGCGGCCGCATCGCCGTGGCCGTGCAGATCGACCATCGCCATGAGCGCCTGCGGATCGACTGCACGGGCACCTCGGAGCAGCATCCCGGCAATCTCAATGCGCCGCTGGCGGTTACCCGGGCGGTGGTGCTCTATGTACTGCGCACCTTGGTGGGCGAGCCGATTCCGCTCAATGCCGGTTGCTTTGAACCGATCGATCTGGTGGCTCCGCCGGGTTCCATGCTCAACCCCTTACCGCCGGCAGCGGTGGTGGCTGGCAATGTCGAGATCTCTCAGGCTCTGGCCAACGCCCTGTTGGCGGCGCTGGGCGCCATGGCCGCTGCCCAGGGCACGATGAACAACCTGACCTTTGGCAACGCCAACGTCCAGTACTACGAAACGATCGGCGGCGGCGCGGGCGCGGGACCTGGTTTCGATGGCTGTTCGGCCGTGCAGACCCACATGACCAATTCGCGTCTCACCGATCCTGAAGTGCTCGAAGCCCGCCTGCCGGTTCGGCTCGAACGCTTCGGCATCCGGGGTGGCTCAGGGGGCAGGGGGCGCTGGTCAGGGGGTGATGGGGTGGTACGCCAACTGCGTTTTCTGGACACCGTTGAACTGTCGTTGATCAGTGGCTCGCGGCTGGTGCCCCCGCTCGCGCTGGCCGGCGGACAGCCGGGTCAATGCGGCCAGAATCTGGTGCTGCGTGCCGATGGCAGCGAGCAGGTTCTGCCGGGCTGTTGTGCGTTGACCCTTCAGCCCGGCGACGGGATTCGCATCGAGACCCCTGGGGGCGGCGGTTACGGAGTGGCGCCCGGTTGAGGGGCGGTGATCAGGTTGATCGCCGAGAACGCCAGGCCGATGCCGAACAGGGTGCCGATCGCCCAGATGCTGTCGGTGGGCCATTCGGCGATCAGCATGCCGCCCAGCACGGCCGTGACGATGCCGTCGATCAGCACCAGGCCGCGGGCAGGACCGTTGCCGGTGGCCGCGGCGGCCAGTTCCATCACCCCTTCAAAGGCCAGCAGAAAGCCGACGAACAGGGTGAGGCTGACCTCGCTGTCCACCGGAAAGGCCAGCACCCAGATGCCGCCACCGAAATACAGCAGGCCTGACAGCAGCCGGAAGATCTTGCCTTTCAGGTCGCTTTCGCCGGTCAGGCGCAGCACCTGGCTGACACCGGCGATCACGGCCACAGCCCCGATCGCGATGGTCAGCAGGGTGGCCGAGACAAACGGCACCACAATCGACAGCCCGGCAGCGGCGAACAGCAGGGCAGCGGTGAGCCAGCGCAGGGTGGGTGAGGCCGGAACTGACACGGAAGATCGGGGAGCAAAGACTGGTCACACCATAAGGGCCTTCGGCGACAGCTCCGGACTCCTGGGGATCGGTGCGTGATTGCTGATCGCTTCTGTGGCGATCCATCACAGAGCCAAGCAGCCTTAACCCAGGGTTCCGAAGATGGCATCAATGCCCTGGATTCAGGAACGATGATCGAGCTGCTGCCGCCGCTCAACGATCACAACCTTCCCTGGATGGACACGATCCACCCGATTGTCGTCCATTTTGTGATTGCCATGGGGCTGATCAGCTTCGTGTTCGACCTGATCGGTGTCACCTTTCGCAAGGTGCAGCTGTTCGAGGTCAGCTTCTGGAACCTGTTGTTCGCCACCGTGGCGATTTTTGTTGCCATCATCTTTGGCCAGGTTGAGGCCGGCCTGGCTAACCCCTATGGGGCGTCCAGCGACATCCTCAACCTGCACAGCACCATCGGCTGGTCGCTGGCAGGTGTGCTGTCCCTGCTGTCGGGCTGGCGCTACGTGATCCGCAGCCGTGATCCCCAGCAGTTGCCGCTCAGTTTTCTGGGGGCTGGCGGCGTGCTCTCGGCTCTGATTGTCGTGCAGGTGATGCTCGGCAATCAGTTGATCTGGGTCTACGGCCTGCACACCGTGCCCGTTGTTCAGGCTGCCCGCGCAGGACTGGTCTGAACCATGGCTCCAACCCTGTTCGTCACACCCGACGCTCCGATCGAGCAACTGAGCGCTCAGCTGGGGGCCAATGGCTTGCCCTACGCCGTGCCGATCCACCCGAACCTGGTCCACCTGACCATCGGCCTGTTCGTCATCGCCATCGCCTTTGACATTGCCGGTGCGCTCTATCCCCTGGAAAAGCGTGTGTTCCGGCTGCTGGCCTTGCCGATCACCCGTGCCGGCTTCCACGACGTGGGCTGGTACAACCTGCTGGCCTGCGCCGCGGTCACGTTCCTGACCGTGGCCGCCGGTTTCTACGAAATGCTCCTGGCCGAGCCCCTACCCGGGGTCACCAGCAGCATCGGCCTGCAGAGCATGGAGACGATGCTCTGGCATGGCGTTGGCGGGGTTGTGATCCTGCTGGTGATCGTCGCGATGACCGTCTGGCGGGGCTACCAGCGTTTTCGTTGGCGCCGCAACATGGGCCGTCAGGTGCAATGGCTCTATCTGCTGGTCGGTCTCGGCCTGTTTTTAGTCATCGGCCTGCACGGCACCCTCGGTGCCGAGCTCGCCGCCGAATTCGGTGTCCACATCACTGCTGATCAACTGCTGGCTGCCGGTGCCAACCTCAGGGAGGCCCTGCCATGACCCCCTCACAGGCCCAGGGTCCCCGGTTCAGTCCGTTGTCGGTGGTGGCCCTGGCTGGTTGGGTCGCCCTGCTTGTCCTGCTCAGTGTCTGGATGGGGCAACAGGCCTACCACTGGTTGCCGGTGCAGGCCTCCACCGCGGCTCCGCTGGTGGACGGGCTGTTCAGTTTTGAGACCGCCGTCGGCACCTTTGTGTTTGGAGGCGTCGTCTCGGTCATGGTCTGGGTGCTGCTGATGCACCGGGCCGAGAAGTATGACGAAAGCGATGCCGAGCCGATCGAGGGCAACACCAGGCTTGAGGTGATCTGGACCGCCATCCCCTTGGTGCTGGTGATGGCGATCGCGGTGTATGCCATGCGCGTCAACAGCACCCTGGGCATGCTCGGCCCGATGGAGCACATCCATGTGCGCAACCCGATCGAAGACGCCGGTGGCTATCCCGGCGACCGTTTGCCTGCCGAGCAGGTCGAGGTGGTCGCCCGCCAGTGGTCCTGGGAATTTCGCTATCCAGGCGCCGATGTCTCCACCACCGAGTTGCATCTGGCCGTGAACCAGCCTGTGACGTTCAGGCTGGTTTCAGAGGATGTGCTGCACGGCTTCTTCATCCCAGCGTTCCGTGTCAAACAGGATGTGATCCCTGGCCGGGCGATCGACTTCAATCTCACCCCGACCCGTGAGGGCCGCTATCGGTTGCGCGATTCCCAGTTCAGCGGCACTTGGTTTGCCGCCAATCAGGCCGACGTGGTGGTGGAAAGCGCCGCTGATCATCAGACCTGGTTGCAGGCTGCCGCTCGACAACCCCTGCAGAACGGCATCAGTGATGCCTCGCTTGAATTTGCCCGGCGTGGTCAATCCACCAAAGCTGGCTGGGCAACGGTGCCTCCGGCTCCGCCTCCTCAGGTCAACGTGCCTGGATCCAACACCCTGCCCCACGACGGCTGAGCCATGACCCTTGCCACGTTCCCCAACAGCGAGCCCAAACCCTCCTGGACCCGCTACTTCACGTTCAACACCGACGCCAAGGTCATCGGCATCCAGTACATCGTGCTGGCGTTCTTCTTCTTTCTGGTCGGTGGCCTGCTGGCCATGATCATTCGTGGGGAACTGATCACGCCTGAAGCTGATCTGGTGGACCGCACCGTGTACAACGGCATTTACACGATGCATGGCACCGTGATGCTGTTCCTGTTCATCTTCCCGGTGCTCAACGGTCTCAATAACCTGTTGATCCCCACCATGATCGGTGCGCCAGACATGGCCTTCCCACGGCTCAATGCCGTGGCCTTCTGGTTGGTGCCGATCTTCGGTGTGCTGCTGATGAGCAGTTTCTTTGTGCCTGGTGGGCCGGCCTATTCAGGTTGGTGGTCCTATCCCCCGGTCAGCATTCAGAACCCCCTGGGTCATCTGGTCAGCGGTCAGGGTCTGTGGCTCACAGCCGTGGCTTTGTCAGGGGTCTCCTCGATCATGGGGGCGGTGAATTTCGTCACCACGATCATTCGCATGCGCGCTCCCGGCATGGGCTGGTTCCGCATGCCGGTCTTCTGCTGGACCGCTCTGGCTGCCCAGAGCCTGCAGTTGATCGGACTGCCGTCCCTGACCGGTGGCGCGATCATGCTGCTGATGGATCTCGTCGCTGGAACGACCTTTTACGACCCAGTTGGTGGTGGCGATCCGGTGCTGTATCAGCACTTCTTCTGGTTCTATTCGCACCCGGCTGTTTATGTGATCATCCTGCCGGTGTTCGGCATCTTCTCTGAGCTGTTTCCGGTCTATTCACGCAAGCCGCTGTTCGGCTATGTCTACGTGGCCCTGGCCTCGTTCATCATCGTCGGTCTGGGGCTGATTGTCTGGGTCCACCACATGTTTCCCAGTGGTGTAGCCGAATGGATGCGCAATCTGTTCATGTTCACCACCATGCTGATCGCGGTCCCCACCGGCGTGAAGGTGTTCGCTTGGTTGGGCACCCTCTGGCGGGGCAAGATCCGGCTGACCACGCCGATGCTGTTCTGTCTGGGTGGCCTGTTCAACTTCGTCTTTGCCGGCATCACCGGCATCATGCTGGCGACGGTGCCGATCGACATTCACGTTTCCAATACCTATTTTGTTGTCGGTCATTTTCACTACGTCATCTATGGCGCTGCTGTTCTGGGCATCTTTGCAGCCATCTACCACTGGTTCCCCAAGTTCACTGGGCGCATGTATTACGAAGGACTGGGGAAGGTGCACTTCCTGCTGACGTTCATCGGAGCCAACCTCAACTTCTTGCCGATGCACCCCCTCGGTCTGATGGGGATGCCGCGCCGTGTCTCCAGCTACGACCCTGAATTCACATTCTGGAACGTCATTGCCAGTCTCGGCGCTTTCCTGCTGGGGGTGTCGGTGATTCCGTTCCTCTTGAACATGGTCAGCTCCTGGATTCGCGGCCCCAGGGCGACCCACAACCCGTGGAATGCGATTGGCCTGGAATGGCTGCTGCCGTCCCCTCCGGCTGAGGACAACTTCGGCGAACACGTTCCCGTCGTGATCTCCAGGCCTTACGGCTACGGCAGCGGCGAGCCCTTGGTCGAGCATCAAGCCGAGATTGAGGCGGCCCTGACCCAGGCCGAGCAACTGGAGGCAGCACGATGACCACCGCTTATCCGACGCCGACCCCCGCTCCAGAGGGGCACCATGCTGAGGGCCATGAGAGTCACAACCTCACCGGCTTTATCATCTTTCTGTGCTCCGAGAGCGTCATCTTTCTGGCTTTCTTCAGTGGCTATGCCCTGCTGAAAACCAGTGCCCTCAACTGGCTCCCCCCAGGTGTTGAAGGGCTGGAGTGGCAGATGCCGCTGGTCAATTCGATTGTGCTGGTGTCCAGTTCCGGCACCATCTATTTGGCTGAGCGGGCCATGGCCAAAGGCAATCTCTTGGGTTTTCGTGCCTTCTGGCTGCTGACCATGGCGCTGGGGTCCTATTTCCTCTATGGCCAGGCGGTCGAATGGAGCAGCCTCAAGTTCGGTTTCACTTCCGGGACTTTCGGGGGCACGTTTTATCTGCTGACCGGCTTCCACGGCCTTCATGTCGCCACGGGTGTGTTGCTGATGACCTTGATGCTGATCAAGTCCTTCATTCCAGGCAACTACAAAGGGGGGGAACAAGGAGTTCAGGCCACGTCCTTGTTCTGGCATTTTGTGGACGTGATCTGGATCATCCTTTTCCTGCTCATCTACGTCTGGCAACGCAGCTGACCTTGATCCCGCACTCATCATGATCATTGACGACAGCCACTACGACGTGATCGTCATCGGCAGTGGCGCTGCCGGAGCCACCGTGGCCAGTGATTTGGGTCGGCGGGGCCATCGTGTACTTCTGCTTGAACGGGGTGGCCCGATGCCACTTGCCGATCAGAATGTGGCGGATGTCGATCTGTTCCGAAAGGATCGTTATCACCCTGCCGAGCAGTGGTTCGGCACCGATGGCGATCCCTTCTCACCCCAGACCATCTATGCCTTTGGCGGCAACACCAAGATCTGGGGCGGGGTGTTGGAACGCATGCGCGCCCGCGAATTCGATGGCCTGACCCTGCAGGAGGGGCGTGCGCCGTCCTGGGGGTTCGACTATGTCGACTTTGAACCTTGGTACGACAAGGCTGAAGCCCTTTACCGGGTCCATGGCCAGCAGGGTGCCGATCCGCAGGAGCCCCAACGGACGGGCCCCTACCCCCATGCACCGCGGCCGGTTGAGCCCTTTCTCAGTGAGCTGCAGGCCTGTCTGTCACGGCAGGGTGTTCATCCCTACCCCTTACCCCTGAGTTGGTCTGAATCACCTGTTGACCCCAGCGGCGATGCCGAACTGTTTGGGGTCGATCCAGCACGGCAGTGCCCCTCGGTCGTGGTGCGCGGCGGTGCCCGCGTCAGCCGTTTGCATGTCAACCCCGCCGGCAATGAGGTCAGGGGGGTTGAGGCCACCATTGATGGCCAGTCCTGGTTGTTCAGCGCCCATCAGGTCGTGTTGGCAGCTGGTGCGATCAACACTCCGGCGATTTTGCTGCGCTCCGGCTGCGAACGTCATCCACGCGGTCTGGCCAATGGCTCCGATCAGGTCGGCCGCAATCTGATGAAGTTGCAGCTGACCTCCATCCTGCAACTGGCTGCTACCGCCAATAACGGCAGGTATGGCCGTTCTTTTGGCATCACCGACTTCCTCTGGGGTGATCAGAACGTCGCGTTCCCGCTGGGGGCGATTCAAAACGGTGGTGGGGTGTTGCAGGATGCCCTGTTTGCCGAATCGCCACCAGTCCTCTCCCTGGTCACCCGATTGCTGCCCGATTTCGGATTGCAGCAGCTCGCGTCCCGTTCGATCACCTGGTGGGCCATGAGTCCGGTGTTGCCCCAGCCCCACAACCGCATCACGCTGCGGGACGGGATGCTGCAGATCAACTACGAATCCAACAACCGTGAAGCCCATGACCGGTTGGTCTACCGCTGGATCGATGTGCTCAAGGCTGTCGAAGCCGATCCCCTGACCCAGGTGGTCAAAGCGGCCCCCACCCATCCCCGGGGAGAAGCCCCACTCTCGGCTGTCGGCCATGCCTGCGGCACCTGTCGCATGGGCGAGAACCCTGCCACATCGGTGGTCGACCTGCAGGGGCGCAGCCATGAGCTGGTCAATCTCACCATTGCTGATGCCAGTGTGTTTCCCGCCTGCCCGATGATGGGCTTCGGTCTGACGGTGATCGCCAACGCCCTGCGCATCGCCGATGCCGTGTCGGGTTCCTTGCAATGACGGCACCTGAGCTGCCGTCATCCATGCCCCTGCCTTTTGCTGAGGCACCTTCAGAGCTCAGGCGTCTGGCCGAGCGCGACTATGGCCATCGCGACTGGTCCCTGTGGGGCAGTTATCTGCCTGACCGGCAATGGGGGACCGTACGTGAGGACTATTCCAGTGATGGTGATGCCTGGCGCTCCTTTCCCCATGACCATGCGCGTTCTCGGGCGTATCGCTGGGGCGAAGATGGGCTGCTTGGCATCTGTGATCAACAGTGTCGGTTGTGTTTCTCACTGGCACTGTGGAATGGTAGAGATCCGATCCTGAAGGAGCGGCCCTACGGCCTCAGCAATC
>JBJOHB010000184.1:0-2858 GCA_046047915.1 Cyanobacteriota bacterium | reverse complement strand
GCTTCGGCGCCCTTCTGGAAACCGCCCTCACCCTTGATGTCGGTGAGGTTGGAGTGGGTGAGGTCGGCGGAACCGCCGATCAGCTCGGGCAGGTTGGGGCCGACGGCATTCAGGCAGTTGTAGGAGTGCTGCCGGGTGGCCAGGCCCTTGTCGTCAGCGGTGTAGGTGGGCAGGTTGGCGTCCCAGCCCTCGGGCAGCTCGCCGCGCAGACGGCGCTCGAATTCAGCGGCTTCGCTGGGGTACTTGGCGCGGTAGTCGGCCAGCAGGTTGTTCCAGTCGGCCTCGGCGGCGGCACCGCGGCTGATCGCCTGGCGCCAGTGGTCGTACGACTCCTGGGGCACTTCGAATTCGCCGTACTCCCAGCCCAGGTTCTTGCGGGTGAGGGCGGCTTCCTCGGCGCCGAGGGCGGCACCGTGCACACCGGCGGTGTTGGCCTTGTTGGGGGAGCCGTAGCCGATGGTGGTGGTCACCTTGATCATCGACGGACGATCGGTGACGGCCTTGGCTTCCTCAATCGCCTTGGCGATGGCGGCCACATCGGTGTTGCCATCGGCGATGTGGATGGTGTGCCAGCCGTAGGCCTCGTAGCGCTTCAACACATCCTCGGTGAAGGAAACATCGGTGTTTCCGTCGATGGTGATGTGGTTGTCGTCGTAGAGGGCGATCAGCTTGCCCAGGCCCAGGTGGCCGGCCAGGGAGGCGGCCTCACCGCTCACACCCTCCTGGTGGCAGCCGTCGCCCATGATCACGTAGGTGTAGTGATCAACGACCTTGCAGTCGGGCTTGTTGAACTTGGCGGCGAGATGAGCCTCGGCCATCGCCAGACCCACGGCGTTGGCGATGCCCTGACCCAGGGGGCCGGTGGTCACTTCCACGCCCGGGGTTTCGAAGGTCTCGGGGTGACCGGGGGTCTTGGAGCCCCACTGGCGGAACTGCTTGATGTCCTCGATGCCCACCGAGTCGTAGCCGGTGAGGTGCAGCAGCGCGTAGAGCAGCATGCAGCCGTGGCCAGCCGACAGCACGAAGCGGTCGCGGTTGAACCACTGGGGGTTCTTGGGGTTGTGCCGGAGGGTCTTGTGCCAGAGGGCATAGGCCATCGGGGCGCAGCCCATCGGCAGCCCCGGGTGGCCGGAATTCGACTTGTTGATCGCGTCAACGGCCAGGAAGCGGATGCTGTTGATGCACAGCGACTCCAGCTCGTTGGTGGAGGACGTGGGGGAGGAGGGGGCGGCGACCATCGGGGAGGAGCGAGGAAAGAAGATTGCGCGGCTGAAACGCAGACACGGGCTGCAGGGAGGGGAAGCTGCTGGGGTGTCAGCTCATGCGCCGGAATGCCAGACAGACGTTGTGGCCGCCGAATCCGAAGGAATTGGAGAGCACAACATTGAGTGTCGAGTCTCGGGCCTGATTGGGCACGACGTCCAGATCACAGGCCGGATCCGGATTGCTGTAGTTGATCGTAGGCGGCACCAGGCCGTGCTCCATGGCCAGGATGGCTGCCACGGCTTCGATGCCGCCGCTGCCACCCAGCAGATGACCGGTCATCGACTTGGTGGAGCTCACCGGAATCCGGTAGGCATGGTCCCCGAGGGCCGCCTTGATGGCGGCGGTCTCGTTGCTGTCATTGGCCTGGGTGCTGGTGCCGTGGGCGTTGACGTAGTCCACGGCCTCGGGCTCCAGGCGGGCGTCCTGGAGGGCGAGGCGCATGGCCTCGGCGCCTCCCACCCCGCCGGGGGAGGGGGACGTGATGTGGTGGGCGTCGCAGGTCATGCCGTAGCCCACCACCTCGGCCAGGATCCGTGCGCCTCTGGCTCTGGCGTGTTCAAGGCTTTCCAGAACAAGGATGCCGGCGCCTTCGCCGATCACGAAACCGTTGCGCTCGGCGTCGAAGGGGCGACTGGCGGTGGCCGGGTCGTCGTTGCGGAAGGAGAGGGCCTTGGCGCTGGCGAAGCCCGCTACGCCGAGGGGGGTGATCGCCGATTCGGCGCCACCGCACACCATGGCGTCGGCCAGGCCCAGCTGGATGAGGCGGTAGGCATCGCCGATGGCGTTGGAGCCGGCGGCACAGGCGGTGGCCACCGCGCTGCTCGGCCCCTTGGCGCCGAGGGCGATCGCCGTCAGGCCAGTGGCCATGTTGGGGATCATCATTGGCACGCAGAACGGGCTCACCCGGTCTGGGCCGCGCTCGCTGAGCACCTGGGCTTGGGTCTCCATCATCAGCAGGCCGCCCACGCCGGAGCCGATCGCCGTGCCGATGCGCTGCGCGTTGCCGTCGTCGATCGTGAGGCCGGAGTCGGCAATGGCCTGCTTGGCGGCCACCACGCCGAACTGACAGAAGCGATCCCAGCGCTTGCTCTCCTTCGGCTCCAGCCAGCCGCTGGGATCGAACTGCTTCACCTCGGCGGCGAAGCGGCAGGCGTGCCGGGAGGCATCGAACAGGGTGATCGGTGCCACGCCGTTGCGGCCGGTTGCCAAGCCCTCCCAGTAGCTGGGCACGTCGTTGCCGATCGGTGTGACCGCGCCGAGCCCGGTGACGACGACGCGCTGGAGACCCTCAACCATGGAGCGGCTCAGGCCTGCTTCTCTTGGATGAACTTGACGGCGTCACCAACGGTGGTGATGCCCTCGGCGGCCTCGTCGGGGATTTCGATGTCGAAGGCCTCCTCGAGGGCCATCACCAGCTCGACCGTGTCGAGGGAGTCGGCGCCGAGGTCGTTCTGGAAGTTCGACTCCGGCTTCACCTCGCCAGCGTCAACGCTGAGCTGTTCGGCAACGATCGAGCGCACTTTCTCAAAGATCGCTTCCTGGGACATGGCCGCTGTGAGAGTCGAGGCACTCTACGGGTCACCCTGCCCGCC
>JBJOHB010000183.1:0-3168 GCA_046047915.1 Cyanobacteriota bacterium | reverse complement strand
AGCTGGCGCAGGGCTCAGCAGGCGACCTTGGCGTGATGGGCATCAGCCTCAAGGATGTGGTCAAGCCTCAGGTCGGGTTCCAGGCTCAAACCCAAGCGGCTGGCACTCCCAACCAGGCAGGCATTGGCGGCTTCTTGCCCCTCGTGGTGGGGTACAACAGTGTGTTACTCCTTGATGTGCTGGCGAATGCGAACTTTGCTGACATCAACAACTACAGCAGCATCATCAACACCAAGGTGGCTGGGTGTTTGGCGACGATTAGATAGGCGGGACTGCGCAACTACATAGGCGGGTCTCAGGACGCGACAACAGGGCTCCGATCACGGTCTGGAGCCAAGCGCAATGCCCGCCCCTCTGTCGTTGCGGATCAAGGAGCGGTACATGGCCAAACGGGCCAGTGGCCTCAGCCAGCAGCTCGCTGCTGATGCGGTCGGGATCTCGGTGCGCAGCGCCCAGCGCATCGACCGCGGTCAGCTGCAGCCAGAAGGCCAGCAGCAGCGTCGGGGCCGGCACTGGCGCACCCGCGCCGACCCTCTGGCAGAGGTCTGGGACAGCGTTTTGGTGCCCATGCTCAATAAGGCACCTGAGCTCGAACCCCAGACCCTGCTGCTGCATCTCGAGCAGCTCTTCCCTGGCCAGGACTGGTACCGGCGCAAGCGCACCCTGCAGCGGCGGGTGGAGAACTGGAAGGCCCTGCATGGCCCTGGCCGGGAGGTGATGTTCCTGCAGCACCACCAGCCCGGTGTGCTGGGGATCTCCGATTTCACGCTGCTCAAAGGTCAGCCCATCACCATTGCCGGTGCGGTGTTGGAGCACCGGTTGTTCCACTTCCGGCTCCCCTACTCGGGCTGGTGTCATGTGGAGGTGATTCACGGCGGCGAGAGCTTTGTCGCCCTCGCAGAAGCCCTGCAGAACGCCCTGGAGGCTTGCGGCGGCGTGCCGGCAGAACACCGCACCGACAGCCTCAGCGCCTGCTTTCGCAACCGCGACGGCAGCTACGCCAGTGATTACACCAGCCGCTACAGCGAGCTCTGTGCCCACCTGGGTGTGATCGCCACCCGCAACAACCGCGGCGTCGCCCATGAGAACGGCGCCATTGAAGGCCCGCACCGTCACTGGAAGCACCGGCTGGAGCAGCAGCTGATCCAGCGCGGCAGCCGCGATTTCCAGACAGAAGCGGAGTATCGCGAGCTGGCGGCCCGCGTCACCGCCTCGTTCAACAGCCGCCATGAGGTCCAAGGGCGGCTGGAGATCGAGCGGCTGCACCTGCAACCGCTGCCGGTGGAGCGCTTTGCCGACTACGACCCACTCACGGTGCGGGTGCGCAGCACCAGCACGATCGAGGTCAGGTCGGTCACCTACAGCGTTCCCTCACGCCTGATCGGCCAGCAGCTGAGCGTCCATCTGCGCCACGACCGGCTGGATCTGTTCCTGCGCAGCCAGTTCATCGAAACCCTGCCGCGGCTGCACCACCGGCCGGGAGACAAGAGCCGCTTGCGGCGGATCGACTTTCGCCATGTGATCGAAAGCCTGCGCCGCAAGCCCCGAGCGCTGCTGCGGGCCCAGCTCCAGGCCGACCTTCTCCCTGGCGAGACGTGGCGGCAGCTGTGGCGCGCGCTGCTGGCTGCCCTGCCGCCCGATGAGGCGGCCAAGGTCATGGTCGACGCGCTCCATGTCGCCGCCAAGTCGGACGACCTGGCTGGTGTGGAGCGGTACCTGCGGCGTCAGCTCCGCCAAGGAGAGATCAGCCTCAGCTCTCTGCGTGATCACTACGGCCTGCGCCCCCCAAGGGGCCTTGCGGCCTTGCCCCAACTCCAGATCCCTGAACACACCCTCAGCAGCTATGACGAACTCCTGGGCCGAACCACCGAGCCGGCCAGCGCTGGAGACAGCTCTACCGACACTGCTCAAGCAGTTGAAACTGGCGCAGTTCCGCAGCCAGTGGCAGGCGGCCGAGCAGCAGGCCACCGCCGACGGTTGGAGTCCGGCGAGCTACCTCTACGTGCTGGCCGAACAGGAACACCAGCAGCGCCATCAGGCGCGGCTGCGGCGGTTGTTGCATGAGGCCCAGCTGCCGGTGCCCAAGACCCTGGCGGATGTGGACTGGGGAGCCTTCCTCGATCTCGATCGCCACCAGATCGAGCAGCTGGCCCATGACACCGGCTGGGTTGACCGCTCTGAGAACCTGCTGCTGTTTGGCCCCAGTGGTGTGGGCAAAACCCACCTGGCCGCCGGGATCTGCCGCAGCCTGATCGGCCTGGACCGTTCAGCACGGTTTTTCACCGCCACCACGCTGGTGCAGGAGCTGCAGCGCGCCAAGGCGGACTACGCCCTGGCCAAGGCACTCAACAAGCTCGATCGCTACGCCCTGCTCGTCATTGACGACATCGGCTACGTCCGCAAGGACGAGGCCGAGACCTCGGTGCTGTTTGAGCTGGTGATGCACCGCTACGAACGCAGATCCCTGCTGGTGACGAGCAACCAGCCGTTCAGCGAGTGGGAGAACGTCTTCTCGACCAGTGCCATGACCGTGGCGGCGGTGGACCGGCTGGTGGACCACAGCACCATCATCCAGATCAATGGCGAGAGCTACCGCCGCAAACGGGCACGACGGATGGGAAGCCCCACGGCAAGAGAAAACTGATTTGTCGCCGTGACCTGGCGTCAATTACCCGCCAACCAAGCCCAAACCATGGCGCGCGCCACCCCCCTGCCATGGCAGGGGGGTGGGGGTCCCTACCCGCCTACGTAATTGACGCGACCCGCCTATGTAGTTGACACCGGGCACGATGCCGCTTACCAGTTGATCGTGCGCGATTCTGAGCGGTCCTATATGCCGATGGTTGATGGTGCTGGGTCTGATAGTGACGCCAGCGACCAAATTGATCTTGATATTCAATGTTGATTTTCATCACCTCACCCCCACAACTCCAACCCAAGACCTGCCAGTGCTGCTGCCCTTATCAAGCAGGCACTGGCAGCAACCTCGGCAGCAGGTGCCTTGTGTGCTGACTCCAGCGGTTCCGATGCCACTGCCGAGTAGTGGAGCAGGTCGCCTACCATTCATCCAAAAGACCACAGAAGGGTGCTGAGTACCTTGCGGTATATCTGACGCCAATCCCATAGCAGCTGGAGTGCGAAAGGGTTTCTATGACCCCTATTCCAACT
>JBJOHB010000182.1:0-2936 GCA_046047915.1 Cyanobacteriota bacterium | reverse complement strand
CCCGGCCCTTGGCGGCGGCTTCGGTGGCGTAGGTGATGCTGCCGGTGAATTCGGCCCCCACCGAAAAGCCTTGCAGCATGCGCAGCAGCACCAGGCAGGTGCCCGCGGCCATGCCGATCTGGCTGTGGGTGGGCAGCAATCCGATGAACAGGCTGGACAGCCCCATGATCACGATGCTGAGGCTCAGCATCTGCCGCCGGCCCAGCAGGTCACCCAACGGGCCGAGGACGATGCTGCCCACCGGCCGCATCAGATAGCCGACCGCAAACACGCCGAACGCAGCCAGGGTCTGCAACCCCGGCACATCCGCCGGAAAGAACGCCTGGCCCAGATCGCTGGCGACGTAGCCGTAGACGGCAAAGTCGTACCACTCGAGGGCGTTGCCCAGCAGGGCCGCCAGGGCGGCGCGGTAGCGCTGGCCGGCGGTGAGATCAAGCTCCATGGGCTGCATCCTCGTCGGCAGGAGCGCTATCGGCGCCATGGCCCGCTGCGAGCGGTTCGGCCGCGATCCCTTCGACCTCGCGCAGGTAACGGGCCAGCACGTCGCTGCTGCCGTGGGTGACGTAAACCTGCCGAGCGGCTGATTCTTTGACGCTGGCGAGCAGGCCGTTCCAGTCGGCGTGGTCGCTGAGAACAAAGCCCCGCTCGTAGCCCCGGCGCCGGCGGGCGCCGCGCACGGCCATCCAGCCGCTGACGAAGGCGGTCTGCGGGTCCTTGAAGCGTTTCATCCACACCGAGCGGTGGGCCGACGGCGGAGCGATCACCAACCGGCCTGCGAGATCGCCGCGTCGCTCCAGCGCACTGACGGGCAACGTGGGCGGCAGCACAACGCCGGCGTCGCGGTAGGGCTGCATCAGCGCTTCGACGGCGCCGTGGAGCAGGACCTCCTGGCCTGGCCCGCCTGGGTGGCCGCCCGTACCGACTCCCTGCGCCGCAAGCTCGGCCAGCACCCGCTGGGCCTTTCCAAACGCATAACAGAACAGGATCGAGGTCCGCTCGGGCGCCCCCTGCCACCAACGCAGGATCTGGGCGGCCACCTCGGCTCCTGGACGCCAGCGATAGATCGGCAGGCCAAAGGTGGCCTCGGAGATGAACACATCGGCCGTGACCGGCTCAAAGGCCGCGCAGCTGGGGTCGGCGTCCCGTTTGTAATCGCCGCTCACCAGCCAGCTTTCGCCGCCGGCCTCGAGCCGGATCTGGGCGCTGCCGAGCACGTGGCCGGCACTGTGAAACGAGACCCGCGCGTCGCCGATGCGGTGTGGCGCGCCGTAATCGACCGGGACCAGGTTGATGCCCGCCCCCAGCCGCTGGCGCAGGATGCCCTCGCTGACGGCGGTGGCCCAGTATTCGCCGCACCCGGCTCGGGCGTGGTCGGCATGGGCATGGGTGATCAACGCCCGCGGCACCGGCCGCCAGGGGTCGATCCAGGCCCCCGCCGCTGGGCAGTACAGCCCCTGGGGGGTCAGCTGCAGCAGGCCATCATCGGGAAGCATCGCAGCTGCAGGGCGTCGGGGGCGCACCGTGCGCCAGGTCCGATTCGCCTCCCTGCGATTGTGCCGCCCACCGGTTGCTGATCGCGGCTGGCGATGTGGCCGGGGATGGGGGGGATTTGACGGGTTGGAGGGCTTGGAGAGGTTGGAGAGGGGTTGGAGATGGGCCTAGTGACGTGGCGGGTGAAGTGACGGGTGTGGTGGATGGTGTTTGGCATGGGGTTGGGGTTGGTTTTCTGGTCCTTGGCCCATGCCGATCTCGATGCCGTGATGCAGGCGTGCCGCGATGCGGCCGTGCCGTGATGAAGGCGTGCCTAGATGCAGGCGTGCCGTGGTGCGCGCGTGCTGTGATCGAAGGGCGGCGGTGAGCCTTTACGGAACAGGCCGTTGACGAAGGTTCAAGGCGCCACTAGCCAAGGGGAGTGATCCAGGGAAGATGGCCATGGCGCTCGAGGCATTTCGCGACGAACTGGCCGGTACGGCGGCAGCCCTGGCGGCTCCGGGGACCGGCCTGCTGGCGGCTGATGAATCGACAGGCACCATCGGCAAGCGGTTTGACGCGATCGGTCTCGAGAACAGTGAGGCGAATCGCCGCGCCTACCGCACGCTGCTGGCCACCACCCCTGGCCTGGCCGAGCACATCTCGGGCGTGATCCTGTACGAGGAGACGCTCTTCCAGGACAGCGATCCGGCTGTGGCTGCCGCGGCCGCTGCCGATGCCGCTCCCGTGGCAGCCAGCGGTGATCCGCAACCGATCGTTGCCCTGTTTCAGGAGAAGGGGATCATTCCCGGGATCAAGGTCGATCAGGGCGTCGAGCCCCTGGCCGGCGGCCTTGACGGCGAGAGCTGGTGCACCGGGCTCAAGGGGCTGGCTGAGCGCTCTGCCCGCTACTACGCCCGCGGCGCTCGCTTCGCCAAATGGCGAGCGGTGCTGCGCATCAGCGCTGCGGGCTGCCCATCAGAGCTGGCGGTGCGTGAGAACGCCTGGGGTCTGGCCCGGTATGCCCGCACCGTGCAGGAGCAGGGCCTAGTCCCGATCGTTGAACCCGAGATCCTGATGGACGGCGACCATGACATCGCCACCACCGCCTCGGTGCAGGAGTGGGTGCTGCGTACGGTTTATGAGGCCCTGGCGACCAATGGGGTGTTTCTGGAGGGCAGTCTGCTCAAGCCCTCGATGACCACGGCCGGCGCCGACTGCCCCACCCGCCCCAGCGCCGAAGAGGTGGGTGAGTTCACAGCCCGCACCCTGTGCCGCACGGTGCCGGCGGCGGTGCCGTCGATCCTGTTCTTAAGCGGCGGTCTCAGCGAAGAGGATGCCAGCCTCTGCCTTAACGCCATCAACGAGGCCGCGGCCCAGGGCTATGCCCCCTGGCACCTGGGGTTCTCGTTTGGCCGGGCGCTGCAGCACTCGTGCCTCAAGCACTGGGGCGGCAACGATGTGGC
>JBJOHB010000181.1:0-14786 GCA_046047915.1 Cyanobacteriota bacterium | reverse complement strand
GTTGGTTGAAAACACCCGATCCTGAAACGATGGCATTCGCACCGGCTTCAATCACTTTCCAGGCGTTGTCTGCCTTGATGCCACCGTCCACCTCGATCCAGGGATCCAGGCCCTTGGCGTCACACATCTGACGCAGATCACGAATTTTCTCAACCTGGTTTTCGATGAAGCTCTGGCCGCCGAAGCCAGGATTGACACTCATGATCAGCACTAGATCACACAACTCCAGGCAGTATTCGAGGGTGTCGATCGGTGTGCTTGGGTTCAGCACGGCGCCAGCCATTTTGCCCAGGTCACGAATCTGAGCCAGATTGCGGTGCAGGTGGGGGCAAGCTTCGACTTGAACCGAAATGATATCGGCACCGGCCTTGGCGAACTCGGGAACGTATTTCTCTGGCTCGACGATCATCAAGTGCACATCCAGCGGCTTGGTGGTCACCGGCCGCAAGGCCTGAACAATCAGTGGACCAATGGTGATGTTGGGAACAAATCGTCCGTCCATCACATCCACGTGGATCCAGTCGGCACCGGCCTGGTCCACGGCGCGCACGTCATCGCCAAGCCTCGAGAAATCAGCCGAGAGAATCGAGGGTGAGACGACAAGGGGCTTTGTGCTCATGGTTGGCCGCCGCAGGCGAAGGGATGACGGATCTTAGGAAGCGGGCCGGATCCTGCCCCCTGGCGAGACTGATACAGTTGCGGCGCTTCAAGACCGAGAATCGCTGCTGCGGCCCGTCCGCAGGCGAGACGACGGCCTCTGGCCCTCTCCCGACTGAAGCGTGACACCCCCTTGCCGCACCGCTGTGGATCGCACCCTCATCCAGGAAATTCTCGAGGTCGTTGAGCAGGCCGGGATCGCCTCGGCCAAGCTGACCGGCATGGGCCTCAAGAACGAGGCTGACGCAGCCGCCGTCGAGGCCATGCGCGAGCGGATGTACAAGATCCAGATGCAGGGTCGGATCGTCATTGGTGAGGGCGAGCGCGACGAGGCGCCGATGCTCTACATCGGTGAAGAGGTGGGCAGCGGCACCGGCCCCGGCGTTGACTTTGCGGTCGACCCCTGCGAAGGCACCAACCTGTGCGCCAACAGCCAACGCGGTTCGATGGCGGTGCTGGCCGCATCGGACCGCGGCGGGCTGTTCAACGCCCCCGATTTCTACATGAAGAAGCTGGCGGCGCCGCCGGCCGCCAAGGGCAAGGTGGACATCCGCAAGTCCGCCACCGACAACATCGAGATCCTCAGTCAGTGCCTCGGCCTGCCCAAAGATGAACTGGTGATCGTGGTCATGGATCGCGCCCGTCACAAGGATCTGATCAAGGAAATTCGCGCCACTGGCGCACGCGTGCAGCCGATCAGCGATGGCGATGTGCAAGCTGCGATCGCCTGCGGCTTTGCCGGCACTGGCACCCACTGCCTGATGGGCATCGGTGCAGCCCCCGAGGGTGTGATCTCGGCTGCGGCCCTGCGCGCCCTGGGTGGTCATTTCCAGGGCCAACTGGTCTATGACCCTGCCGTGGCCCAGACCTCCGAGTGGGAAGGTCTGACCAAGGAAGGCAACCTGGCCCGCCTGGCCGAGATGGGCATCACCGACCCCGACCGCGTCTACGAGGCCGAAGAACTGGCCTGTGGTGAGAACGTCGTGTTCGCGGCCACCGGCATTACCGATGGTCTGTTGTTCGACGGCGTCAAGTTCGAAAAGGACTGCACCCGCACCAGCTCCTTGGTGATCAGCACGCTGGACAACACGGCGCGTTTCACCACCACCGTTCACATCAAGGACGGCGCCCAGAGCATCGCTCTGCGCTGAACGGAGCATCCCAGCTTCCATGCATCTCGCCGTCATTGGCCTCAGTCACCGCACGGCTCCGGTTGAGATCCGCGAACGGCTGAGCATCCCTGAGCAGACCATGGAGGCTTCCCTCCAAGAGCTGCGCGCCGATGAGCAGGTGCTTGAGGCCTCGATCCTCAGCACCTGCAACCGGCTGGAGATTTACACCCTGTTGCGGCACCCCGAGCTGGGGATCTCGGCCGTGGGCTCATTTTTGAGTCGCCACTCCGGTCTCGGAGTGGCGGAACTCGAGCCCCATCTCTTCACCTTTCATCACGAAGAGGCTGTCGCTCACCTGCTCAGGGTGTCAGCCGGTCTGGACTCGCTGGTCCTGGGGGAAGGGCAGATCCTCTCCCAGGTCAAAAAGATGGTGCGCCTCGGCCAGGAGCACCGTTCGGTCGGGCCGATTCTCAATCGGCTGATGAACCAGGCGGTGAGCACCGGCAAACGGGTGCGCACCGAAACCAATCTCGGCACCGGTGCCGTCTCGATCAGTTCGGCTGCGGTCGAACTGGCTCAGCTCAAGGTCGGCCAGGCGCGAGGGCTGGACCAGTTGGTCAGCCTCGAGGATGAACAGGTTGCCGTGGTCGGTGCAGGGCGCATGGCCAGGCTGTTGCTGCAGCATCTGTCGGCTAAGGGATGCCGCGGCGTTGTGTTGCTCAACCGCACCGTGCAGCGTGCTGAGCAGATGGCGGCCGATTTCCCGGCTTTGCCGGTGCAATGCCGCCCAATTACCGATCTTGACCACTGTCTAAGCACCTGCTCGCTGGTGTTCACCAGCACGGCGGCCGACGAACCGATCATCGATGCAGGCCGTTTGGGTCCCTTGAACCGGCGTTCAAGCCTGATGCTCGTTGACATCGGCGTCCCCCGCAACATCGCCGCTGATGTCAGCGAGCTGCCAGGGGTGCAGCGCTATGACGTCGACGATCTCCAGGAGGTGGTCAACCGCAACCAGGAAGCACGGCGCGAAATGGCTCAAGAGGCCGAGGCCATGCTCGCCGAGGAAGCGCGCCTCTTTCTTGAGTGGTGGGATGGGCTTGAGGCGGTTCCCGTGCTCAACCGACTGCGGCGACAGCTCGAGACCATCCGCGAGTCCGAACTGCAGAAGGCTCTCTCGCGCATGGGGCCTGATCTGTCGGCACGGGAGCGCAAGGTGGTGGAGGCCCTCAGCAAGGGCATCATCAACAAGATCCTCCACAACCCTGTCACCCAGCTGCGTGCTCCCCAAAGCCGCCAGCAGCGCCATGCGAGCATCCGCGCCCTCAGTGAGCTGTTCGACCTGCAGGAGGGCAACGATGACGGCTGACGTCTCTGCAACAGTTCGTGCCGTGGTGCTGCCAAACACTCGCCTGCGAGTGGGGCGGCCTTGTACGGTCGCTGGACACCAGAGAAGGCCATTGCCATGAAGCGTGTACTCGCGATCATTCTTGGCGGTGGTGCCGGTACCCGGCTCTATCCGCTCACCAAGATGCGGGCCAAGCCGGCTGTGCCTTTGGCCGGTAAATATCGCCTGATCGACATTCCGATCAGCAACTGCATCAACTCGGAGATCAACAAGATCTACGTGCTGACCCAGTTCAACAGTGCCTCCTTGAACCGGCACCTGACGATGACCTTCAACCTCTCAGCAGGTTTTGGTCAGGGATTTGTTGAAGTTCTGGCTGCTCAGCAGACACCCGACAGCCCGAGTTGGTTTGAAGGCACTGCCGATGCAGTGCGCAAATATCAGTGGTTGTTTCAGGAATGGGATGTTGATCACTACCTGATTCTTTCAGGCGACCAGCTGTACCGGATGGATTACAGCAAATTTGTCCAGCATCACATTGACACCGGAGCGGACCTTACCGTCGGTGCCTTGCCGGTCGATGCGGCCCAGGCCGAAGGTTTCGGTCTGATGCGCACCACCGCTGATGGCCGGATCCAGGAGTTCCGTGAAAAACCCAAGGGTGCCGAGCTGGAGGCGATGCGCGTCGACACCCAGAGCTTGGGCCTGAGTGCCGAGGAAGCGAGCAAACGGCCTTTCCTCGCCTCCATGGGCATCTACGTGTTCAGCCGTCAGACCCTGTTTGACTTGCTGCACAGCAACCCGACCTCCACTGATTTTGGCAAGGAGATCATCCCCACCTCGCTGGCGCAGGGTGACCGTCTCCAGAGTTATTTGTTTGATGATTATTGGGAGGACATCGGTACGATCGGCGCCTTTTATGAGGCCAATCTTGCTCTGACCCAGCAGCCCAATCCGCCTTTTTCGTTCTACGACGAGAAGTTTCCGATTTACACCAGGCCCCGCTACCTGCCGCCCAGCAAGTTGCAGGATGCTCAGGTCACCGAATCAATCATCGGCGAAGGCTCATTGCTCAAGTCCTGCAGCATTCATCACTGTGTGCTCGGTGTGCGCTCGCGGGTCGAGGATGAAGTGGTGCTGCAAGACACCTTGCTGATGGGTGCAGACTATTTCGAATCCTCTGAGGAACGGGCCCTGTTGCGGGAGCGTGGGGGCATCCCGGTGGGCGTGGGTCGTGGCACAACTGTTAAGGGTGCCATTCTTGACAAAAACGTGCGCATCGGTCAGAATGTGACGATCATCAACAAGGATCGTGTTGAGGAAGCCGACAGGCCTGAGCTGAACTTCTACATTCGCAACGGCATTGTGGTTGTTGTGAAAAATGGCACCATTGCCGATGGCACGGTGATCTAGAGCGACAAGCCCCTCGGTGCGGGTTCCAACACCGGCCCATGTGACAGCGGGCATCGATTGACTGGACCTTTTCGATCCCGTCGCCACACTGTGGGGGACATGCTCCCTGTACCCCTCCCATGGGCAAGGCTCACTTCGGCCTGATCGGCCTCGGTGTGATGGGCGAAAACCTGGTGCTCAACGCCGAGCGCAACGGCTTTTCCTCGGTGGTCTACAACCGTACCTACGCCAAGACCCAGGACTTCCTGGCTGGTCGTGGTGCCGGCAAGGACATCATCGGTGCCGACACCCTCGAAGCGTTTGTTGACGCACTAGAGCGCCCGCGCCGGATCTTGATGATGGTCAAGGCCGGCCAGCCGATCGATGACCTGATTGCCACCCTCTCGCCGCTGCTGGAGGAGGGGGATCTGTTGATCGATGGTGGCAATTCGCTCTACACCGACACCGAACGCCGTGTTGCCGAACTCGAGAGCAAGAGCTTCGGGTACATCGGCATGGGGGTTTCAGGCGGTGCCAAGGGTGCGCTCGAAGGACCGAGCATGATGCCGGGCGGCACCCGAGCCGCCTATGACGCGATCGAGAGCCTGGTGCGCAAGATGGCGGCCCAGGTCGACGACGGCCCCTGCGTGACCTACATCGGCCCAGGCGGCGCCGGCCATTTTGTCAAGACCGTGCACAACGGCATCGAATACGGCATCGAGCAGGTGCTGGCCGAGGCCTATGACCTGATGAAGCGGGTCGCCGGCATGAACGGCACCCAGATGGCCGATGTGCTGGCCCACTGGAACAGCAGCGAAGAGCTGGCGTCGTTCCTGGTGGAGATCACCGAGGTCTGCCTGCGCACCAAGGACCCCGAGAACGGGGCCGATCTTGTTGAAGCCATCGTCGACGCTGCCGGGCAGAAAGGCACCGGCCTTTGGACAGTCGAAAGCGCCCTCAACATGGGCATTGCGGTGCCCACGATCTATGCGGCCCTGAATGCGCGGGTGATGAGTTCCCTGCGCGCCGAGCGACTGGCGGCTGAATCCGTGCTGCCGGCCGTGCGCCCAACGACGACGCCCAGCCAGGCGTTTTCACTGGGTGAGGGCCCTGATCTGAGTGATCTGCGCGACGCCACGATCCTGGCGGCGATGGCCAGCTATGCCCAGGGCATGGCCCTGCTGCAGGAAGCCAGCAAGCTTCACAACTACAACTTGGACTTTGCTGCCATTGGTCAGATCTGGAAAGGAGGCTGCATCATCCGTGCGCGGCTGCTGCAACGCATTCAGAACGCCTACACGGCCAATCAGGCCCTGCCCAACCTGCTGATCGATCCCTGGTTTGCTGAACAGGTCAACCGGCGCATCCACGGGTTGCGGCGGGTTGTGGCCGGCGCGGCTCTGGCAGCCATCCCCGTGCCCTGCTTCAGCAGCACCCTGGACTACATCACCAGCTATGGCAGCGGTCGCTTGCCCCAGAATCTGGTCCAGGCCATGCGCGATTGCTTCGGCAGTCACACGTACCAGCGCGTCGATCGCGACGGCACCTTCCACACCGAGTGGCTGGTATGACGCGCTACTGCCTCCACGTCAGCAGCTCGGCGGAGGAACTGGCCCGCACCTGTGCCGAGCAGATCGCCGCGGCAGTCGACCAGGCCCTCGGTGAGCGCGACCGCTGCCAGATCGCCCTGGCTGGCGGCGAGACGCCGAAATCGGCCTACAAGCTGCTGGCGCGCCAGCATCTGGCCTGGGACCGGGTTGATGTCTTGCTTGGGGATGAGCGCTGGGTCTCCCCCCAAGACCCCAGCAGCAACGCACGCATGCTGCGCGAAACCCTGCTAGCCGACCCCGAGCCGGGCAGCAGGGCCTGTTTCCATCCGGTGCCAACTGAGCTGAGCGACCCACAGGCCAGCGCCGCTGCCTTTGGCGCACTGCTCGAGACCGTCTGTTCTGGACGGCCGCCCCAGCTGGATTTGGTGCTGCTGGGCCTGGGCGACGATGGTCACACGGCGTCGCTGTTTCCCGGCACGGCCGCCCCGGCTGTGGTGGACCGCTGGACCACCATCGGTGAGGGCAAAGGACTGCCGCGGGTCACCTTGACGGCGCCTGTCCTCAGCGCTGCCAGAAAGGTGGTGTTTCTGGTGAGCGGAGCGGGCAAGACCCAGGCCCTGAGCCGACTGCTGGATCCAGACGAGGATCCAGAACGGACCCCTGCCAAGCGGGTCGCACCCGCCCATGAGGTGTTGGTGCTGGCCGAACAGTCAGCCGTTGCAGGGTTGCAGCACCCATGATGGCGGCTTGATGGTTGGCTCTGCCAGGCTCGAATGGTCTGGCCTCTTTGGATATGACGGGTGCAGCAGAGCAGGTTGTGTTCAGCGGAGCGGGTTTTGCGGGCTGGCATGCCCTCAATGACCCCATTATGGGAGGCCGCAGCAGCGGTCAAGTCCATGTGCACAGCGAGCATGGTCTGACGTTTAAGGGCGAGGTCGTTGAGCAGGGCGGCGGTTTCATCAGCTGCCGCTCACCGCAGTTGTCGCCACCGCTTGATCTCTCTGCTTTTGGGGGGTTACGTCTGGTGATTGCAGGCGGTGGGCGGCGTTTCAAACTTGCTGTGGCCTGCGCCGATGGCGTCGCTGGACTCACCAACCTGATTCCGGGGGGCCTGCGCTGGGTCACGGAGTTCGGCACCGAAGCCGAAGGCTTGACGGCCGTGACCGTGCCCTGGGAACGCTTGACAGCCTCGGTGCGCGCCCAACCTGTCACGACGCTGCCACTGGGCTATGTGCCCCGTTTTGACCCCTCTCGCATCACCCGCCTGCAGTTGCTGCATTCCAAATTTGATGATGCGGGCGGCCTGAATCAAGGTTTCCGTCCAGGGCCCATTCATTTGGTGTTGCAGTCGATCAGCGCCATGACCCTGGCTCAACCCGCGGGGGCGTGAGCGCAGCTATGGCTGGCGATTCACCAGCACATGCCCTTTTGCACAGGGTCGCCCAAGCGGCTGATCTGTGTCTCAAGCCCTGGCGCCACAGCGCCCGCTATGCCGCTGACTGCAACGAGGCCTGTGCTGTTTCCCAGGACGGATTGGATGATGTCAGGTTGTGGATTGAGGTCCGCAACGCAGCTGGCCAACGCTGCCCCGAGCGTGATCTCGAGCTGGAGATCTACCGCAGTGGTGATGCACTCAATCTGATGATCCAACCCTTGGCCGATGAGCGAGCACCGCTGTTGTGGCATGGCAGCCATCCGGTATGGATGGCGTCTGATAGCGGTGAGCGCATTTCCGCCCCACCAGACGCAGCCGGCCTTGAGTCCTTCAGCCGCCGCCTTCGGGCCCTGCTTTTGAGTTCAAGCTGAGCTGTGATCAATCCGCTGCAAATGCGTGCTGGGCATCATTGGCTTCGGCTTCGTGCATAGGGTTCGTTGGCGCTTGCTTTCAAACCCATGAAATCAACAACAGCAACAGTGCCACGTTGGCTGCGCCACGCCTTGGCGGCCGGTGCCGTTGTGGCCCTCAGCCTCGCCAATGCTGGACAGGCACAGACGGTCGACAAGATGATTTTCTTCTCCACGGATGTTTCGGGAAGCATCGACAACTCGGAATACAACATTCAGAGGCAGGGATGGGCGAATGCCTTTCAGCTGCAGTCGATCAAAAACTTCATCGCCGCCTCACCCAATGGCATCGCTGTTGCGGTGGGGCAATGGGACAACACCGCCTTGACTCCACTGGCGATCGATTGGACCCATCTGACAGATGAGGCCAGCATCAACGCCTTTGCACAACAGCTTCAGACCATGTCCCGCCAAGGGACCGGTTTGACCTGCGTCTCCTGTGCCATCACTGCTGCAACAAACTCTATTCAGAACGCGGTCAGTGGCGGCCTGTTCTCGGCCAATACAAGAATCATCGACATCTCAAGCGACGGCATTGACAATGTGACGTCGGTTTCAGCCGTGCGGGCTTCCCGTGATGCAGCGTCTCAATTAGGCATTGCCATCAACGCGCTGGCGATTGAAGGCGATCAAGGCTTGACTGGAGTTAGCGATTACTACCGGGATAACGTGATCACAACCGGCGGTTTTGTGCAGATAGTCAACGGGTTTGCTGATTTTGATACAGCAGCAGCTACCAAGCTGCGCCGTGAAATCAGCGGGGCCCCAGGACCCTTGCCTGTTGTCGGCTCGATCATGGCGTTGGGTTGGGCGCGCAGCCTGCGGCGCCGCAGCGCTCGCTCAATGGTGGGTGCTGACTCCTCGGTTGGAGCTTGATTGGGGCTGATGCAACGGCTGGTCACGGAGCAGATCAAGCCAGCTGATCCGTGACCGCCCCGATGCTGCTGGTGCTCACGAGGCGGGCGTATTTGCCCAACACCCCTGTGCGGTAGCGGGGCTCGGGCTTGACCCAGGCGGCCCTGCGGCGATCCAGCTCGGCGTCTTCGACATTGAGCTGGATCAACAGCTGATGGGCATCAACGGTGATGCTGTCGCCCTCTTGAACCAGGCCGATGGTGCCGCCCACGGCGGCTTCGGGCGCGACATGGCCCACCACCATGCCGTAGGTCCCCCCCGAAAAGCGCCCATCGGTGATCAGGGCCACCGAATCGCCCAGTCCTTCGCCAATGATGGCCGCTGTCGGGGCCAACATTTCGCGCATGCCGGGTCCGCCGACGGGGCCTTCATAGCGGATCACGACCACATCGCCGGCCTTGATCTGCTTGGCGAGAATCGCGGCCAAGGCCTCTTCTTCACTTTCAAAAACCCGAGCCGGGCCAGTCATGGACGGGTTCTTGACGCCGCTGATCTTGGCCACGCTGCCTTCGCTGGCCAGGTTGCCCTTGAGGATTGCCAGATGGCCCTTGGCATACAGGGGGTTGCTCAGGGGGCGAATCACCTCCTGGCCGGCAGGGGGCTCACTGGGCACGTCGGCCAGCACGTCGCGCAGGGTCTTGCCCTCAACAGTGCGGCAGTCGCCGTGCAGCAGTCCCGCATCCAGCAGCAGCTTCATCACCTGGGGAATGCCGCCGGCGTTGTGCAGATCGACCGTGACAAAGCGACCGCTGGGTTTGAGATCGCAGATCACCGGCACCCGTTGGCGGATCGTCTCGAAATCATCGATGCTGAGGTCCACCCCTGCGGTGCGAGCCACCGCCAGCAGGTGCAGCACCGAGTTGGTCGAGCCGCCGACAGCCATGATCACCGCGATGGCATTTTCGAACGCTTCGCGGGTCAGCAGGTCCTGGGGGCGGATGTTCTGGGCGATCGCCTGCACCAGCACCTCGGCACTGCGGGCGGCGCTGTCGGCCTTTTCGGGGTCTTCGGCGGCCATGGTGGAGCTGTAGGGCAGGCTCAGGCCCATCACCTCAAAGGCGGCACTCATGGTGTTGGCGGTGAACATGCCACCGCAACTGCCCGCGCCGGGGCAGGCGTTCTTTTCGATCGCGGTGAGCTGTTGCTCGTCGATCTTGCCGCCGCTGTACTGGCCGACCGCTTCGAAGGCGCTGACCACCGTCAGGTCGCAGGCGCCTAGCTTGCCGGGCTTGATCGTGCCGCCATAGACAAAAACCGCTGGGATGTTCATGCGCGCCATCGCCAACATGGCGCCGGGCATGTTCTTGTCGCAGCCGCCGATCGCCAGCAACCCGTCCATGCTCTGGGCATTGCAGGCGGTCTCGATCGAATCGGCGATGACCTCGCGGCTCACCAGCGAGTACTTCATGCCCTCGGTGCCCATCGAGATCCCGTCGCTGACGGTGATCGTGCCAAAGGTCTGGGGCATGGCCCCGGCCTGGTGGGCGGCATGCTCGGCTCGCCGCGTCAGGTCATTGAGACCGATGTTGCAGGGCGTGATCGTGCTGTAGCCATTGGCGATGCCGATGATCGGCTTGGTGAAATCGCCGTCACCGAAGCCCACAGCCCGCAGCATGGCCCGATTGGGCGAACGCTGGATTCCCTGGGTGATGGCTGCAGAGCGGAGCATGGTCGGTCGGTGTTGCCGACCTGCAACCTACCGACTCCCCATGCCCTCAAGCTGGCGCCTCACGTCGTCGATCGCCTGGTTGAGTTCGTGCACCTTGTCGTGCAGGTCACGCTCACCAGCACGGTCCAGGGCGGCGGCGGTGTTGTCGTCGGTTTCACCGGCATCGGTGAGCCGGCTCAGCCGCAGCACCCGCTGCTGGCGAGGTTGGAGCCGGCGCCGTTCTGCTTCAGACAGCAACCACCAGGCCAGACCCGCTGCACCGAGAACGGCCCCTGCCATGGCGCTGGCCAGCAGGGCGCTGCCGGACTCTGCATCGGACTGTCGAGCCATGGCTGGTCTTCGTTGCTCTTGGCCCAGGCTAACGGGACTGCATGAAGCCAAACAGGCGTGTTTCGATCGAGCCGATGCCAGGACTGATCGCCCCCTGCTCATCGAGGTCAGGGTCGATGGCGGCGCAGTAGAGCGTCAGCTCGCCATGCTGTTCACCGATGCTGTGCAGGGCGGGGGCCGCCGCCACGGCTGTGATCAGCCGCAGGCGGGGGCCGCTGATGCCGTGTTCGGCCAAGCTGTCGAGCACCTGCAGCAGCGGTTCGGGTTCGGCGAGCTCTCCCCAGAAGAGCACCACCCCGCAGCCTTGGGGCAGGGGATCGGGCAGGGGCACATTGACCCGGCCATCTGCGGTGGCGCTGAGGTGGCCCACCAGGGCTGCCGGCAAAACGGTCTGCCCCCCCTGCCACAGCCCCAGACCCGCCCGTAGACCAATCAGGGCCAACAGCGGAATGGCGGCATCAACCACCTCACCCTGGGCCTGGGCCATCGGGGTGCTGACTGCCACCTGACGGCGGGGAAGCCAGTCACGCATCGCCTCATAGGTGAGCCATCGCCCCAGTTCGGTCAGGGCAGTGGCATACAGCGGTTGGGGGGTCTGCCCGTCGCGCAGCACCGTCAGCCAGTGGCTGAGCAGGGGGTGAGGCGGGACCACAACCCGCAAAGCCATCGCCATGGCTGCCATAACTTGTTGGACCACCGTAGATCGCGCCCCATGGTTCGCCTGTTCGCCACTGTGTTGCTGGTCTGCGCGGTGCTGGCAACCTCGCTGGTCGGTGGCAGCCCCGCTTGGGCGATCACCGCCCCCGAACTGCGCAGCCAGCGCTCCTTGCAGGAGTTGCAGCCCGACATGCATGGCCGCGATCTCAAGCAGCAGGAGTTTCTCAAGGCCGAACTGGCCGGTTTTGATTTCAGCGGTGCCGATCTGCGCGGTGCTGTGTTCAACGGCAGCAACCTGCAGCAGAGCAACCTGCAGGGCGCCGATCTCGAAGATGCCGTCGCCTATGCCAGTCGATTTGAGGGCGCCGACCTGCGCGATGCGGTGCTGCGCAACGCCATGCTGATGCAGAGTCATTTTGCCGGTGCCGACATCACTGGAGCCGATTTCAGTGATGCAGTGCTCGATCTGCCCGAACAGAAGGCTCTCTGCCGCAAAGCCACTGGTACGAACAGCAGGACCGGTATCAGCACCCGCGACAGCCTGGCCTGCCGCTGATCTGTGGCCATGAGTCCAGCCCCATCCATGTCACCAACGCTCGCAACAGCCATGCAGACGCGCCTTCCGGTCACCGTGGTGACCGGCTTTTTGGGGGCAGGCAAGACCACCGTGCTGCGGCATCTGCTGTTGCACAGCGGCCAACGGCTTGCGGTGTTGGTCAACGAATTCGGGGAGGTGGGAATTGACGGTGACCTGTTGCGATCCTGCGGCTTCTGTCCGGAGGATCAGCTCGAAGGTCGACTGGTGGAGCTGGCCAATGGCTGCCTGTGTTGCACCGTGCAGGACGACTTTCTGCCAACGATGGAACGGCTGCTGGAACGTGCCGACCAGCTCGACGGCATCGTTGTCGAAACCAGTGGATTGGCCCTGCCGGAACCGCTGGTCGCTGCCTTTGGCTGGCCATCGATTCGAGCCCGGACACGGGTCCACGGCGTCGTGACCGTGGTCGATGGTCAGGCCCTGGCGGCAGGCCATGTTGTGGCCGACCCCGCTGCGCTGGAGGCCCAGCGCCAGGCCGATCCCAGCCTGGACCATCTCGATGCCATCGAGGATCTGTTCAACGATCAGTTGCAGGCCGCCGATCTGGTGTTGATCAGCAGGGCTGACTGCATTGCCGATGCTGCTTTGCAAGGCCTGACCGCCAATCTCTCAGCCCGCTGCCGCCCTGGCACGCCGCTGCTGCCGATTGCGGCAGGCGTTGTTGATCCCGAACTGCTCCTGGGGCCGATTGCCATCGCCGACGCTGACCACGAGCACGACCACGACCACGACCACGAGCACGAGCATGACCATGACCACAGCCACGTCCAGATCGAATCGTTGGTCTTGAGCATCAACGCTGACTGGCAGCAGCCCCAGCTTGAAGCGGCGCTGCAAACCTTGTTGCAGGAGCAGACCGTGATCAGGCTCAAGGGTTGGTTTGCAAGTCCGATCAAACAGCGCTTGCTGCAAATCCAAGCCGTCGGGCCCAGGCTGGAGTGCTGGTATGAGGGGACGGCCCAGCCTGACCAACAGACCCGCGGCCATGGTCAGCTCAAGCTGGTGGTGCTGGGCTTCGATCTGGATCAGGAGGCACTGGAGCGCGGACTCCTGGAGAAGGCGGCACAACCGGTGGCCTGAGCAGCGGCTCAATCCAGGGGGATGTCCCCGCGGGCGCAGACGCCGTCCCAGCACAGGCTCGCATCCGCGAGCCAGCGGGCCTCCACCGTGCGCCATCCATGGTCACCGCCCCGTATGCGCACATGCCCGAGACCATCGTGCAGGAACTGAATGCTGGGGCGGCGACCGATCGTGAGCTGCCAGCCCATGCCATCGCGATCGCGACGAAGAGTGCAGGGCTCCCAAGCACCCGCCATCAAGCGGCAGCTCAGTCGTTGTTGAGACGAACGATCGATGGCCTGGGCAGACGCTGCCGCCGTCACGCTCAGGAGCACCGCCAACACGCCCACCAGTTCAGTCAACCTGCGTCTGATCACCCTGCAAGCTGCCCCCTGAACGGGATGGTCCGGTTCACACCGTGACGATGGGGCCTGGGACTGCGGTGCTCGTGCTGGCAAGATTTAACAACCCGCCGGCTGGCTTCCGTGCCCCTTTATCGCGCTCGTGTCCTGGTGTCCCTGAGACCTTCGGTTCTCGATCCGGCCGGCGAGGCAACGCGGGCGGCAGCAGGCCGCCTGGGGGTTACCAGCATCCAACGCCTGCGCATCGGCAAAGCCATGGAGGTGGAGCTTGAAGCCGACAGCATCGACGTTGCCAGGGAGCAGCTCGAGCTGCTCAGTGACCGACTGCTGGCCAATCCGGTGATTGAGAACTGGTCACTGGAGCAGCTCGAGACCGCCACGACGGAGGCCTGATCCATGACGCTGGGCATTGTCGTATTCCCCGGGTCGAATTGCGACCGGGACGTGCACTGGGCTGCGCAGGGCTGCCTGGGGATTCCCAGCCGCTTTCTCTGGCATGAAGAGCGGGATCTGACTGGACTTGATGCTGTGGTGATCCCCGGTGGCTTCAGCTATGGCGACTATCTGCGTTGCGGTGCGATTGCTCGCTTTGCACCGGTGTTGCAGGAGGTGGTTCGCTTTGCCGAGGCCGGAGGCCCTGTTTTGGGGATCTGCAACGGTTTTCAGGTCCTGACCGAATTGGGCTTGTTGCCTGGGGCGTTGACCCGCAACGAACATCTGCATTTCGTCTGTGAAACCAGCGCGCTGACGGTCCAACCCGGAACGTGCAGCTGGCTTAAGGGTTACAACGACGGCGAGGAGCTGCGCTTTCCGATCGCCCATGGAGAAGGCCGTTATCAGATTGCATCCGAGCAGTTGCAGGCTCTCGAGGCGAATGGTCAGGTCGTGCTGCGCTACCGCCGCAACCCCAACGGTTCCATCGGCAATGTGGCCGGGGTCTGCAATGCGAGCGGCAACGTGCTCGGTCTGATGCCCCACCCCGAGCGCGCCTGTGATCCAGCCACCGGTGGCATCGATGGGCAACGGTTGCTGGCCGCGTTGCTCGGCTGAGACAGCCACAAAAAAAGGGGGGCTGGTGCCCCCCTGACGCGATCGGGATGGACCCGTCAGTTGACGGCGGCAAAGAAGTCCTTGGACTTGACGGGATCGGGATTCATCGTCTTGTCGCCGGGGTTCCAGTTGGCGGGGCACACCTCGTCGGGATGGGACTGGACGTACTGGAACGCCTGGAGCAGACGCAGAGTCTCATCAACGCTGCGGCCCACGGGCAGGTTGTTGATCGTGGCCTGCAT
>JBJOHB010000180.1:0-2629 GCA_046047915.1 Cyanobacteriota bacterium | reverse complement strand
TGCCGCTGCAGCGCTTCGGCGCGGTGTGGATGCGCAAGGACCCGCCGGTCGATGAGGCCTATCTGTATGCAACCCACCTGCTCGAGCTGGCCGAGCGCCAGGGGGTGCGGGTGCTCAACCGCCCGGCGGCTCTGCGGGCCTGGAACGAAAAGCTGAGCGCCCTGCGCTGGAGCCATCTGATGGCGCCCACCCTGGTGGCCAGCCAGGTGGAGGCCTTGGCAGCGTTTGCCGCCGACCACGGCGAAGTGGTGCTCAAGCCCCTGGGGGGGCGCGCCGGTCAGGGGGTGGTGTTTGCTGCGGCGGGCACCCCGGGGCTGCGGGCCCTGCTCGAGCTGGTCACCGCCCAGCAGACCTTGCCGGTGATGGTGCAGGCCTTTCTGCCGGGTGTGGCGGCCGGCGACAAGCGGATCCTGCTGGTCGACGGCGAACCGCTTGGGGCGGTCAACCGGGTGCCCAGCGGTGGCGAGTTTCGCAGCAATCTGGCGGTGGGCGGTCAGCCCCAGGCCACCGATCTCAGTGCTGCCGAGCGGGCCATCTGCGCCGAGCTCGCGCCGGCGTTGCGGGCCGAAGGACTGTTCTTTGTCGGCATCGACGTGATCGATGGCCGCCTCAGCGAGATCAACGTCACCAGCCCCACCGGCATTCGCGAGGTGGAGCGGCTGGGGGCCATCCCCCTGGCGGATCTGACCATCGCCCGGCTCCTGCAGCGCTAAGCGTTACTCCAGTCCTGAGCCGCCGGCGCTGGTCAGCAGCAGCACCCACAGCAGCTTGCAGGCGATGTGCAGCCCCTGATCCATCGCCATGCCGTAACGCCGCTGGCACTTGCCCCAGTCGATCAGGGTGTGCAGGCCCCATTCGGCCAGGCCCAGCAGCGGCACGCCGGTGATCCAGCCCACAAAGAAGCCGTGGGTGCCGCCGTGGGCCGTCAGCCACCAGCGCCAGTTGAGCACCTTGTCGCAGCCGGGACATTTTTCGACCGCGATGCGATCGGTCTGCAGCGGGTAATCGGCGATCCAGTGGGCCAGCACCAGCATGATCAGCATGTTCACGCCGGACAGGTCCAGATTCGAGGCCAGGGGCAACGGGGTCATCAGGGCAGAGCGGTGGAACCCTGGGGCTGTCGCAGGTTGAGTTGGTCCTGCAGTACCCGCAGCTTGAGGCCCACCTCCTGGGCTTCGCGGGTCAGGGCCGAACCGCGCACCAGGCCAGCGCCGGCACACAGCTCCAGCTGGTGGCCGCGCACCACGCCACAGCGAATCGCCACCCGCAGGTCGGCATCGCCTTCGCTGTCGATCCAGCCGATCGGGGCGGCGTAATGGCCGCGCTCGAACGGTTCGAGCGCCCGCAGCCAGTGCAGGGCCTGGCGTCGGGGCAGGCCGGCGACCGCCGGTGTGGGGTGCAGGGCTTCGGCCAGGGCCAGGGGGTGGAGGGGGCCGATCGCCGCGGTGATCGGCGTGTGCAGATGCAGCAGATGGCCGTGGCGGGCCACCCGCGGGTGGCGGGGGCGGCGGGGCTGCAGGCCCAGCTGACTCAGCACGGTGCTGATCGTGTCGATGACCAATTCATGTTCGTGGCGATCCTTGGCGGACGCCAGCAGGGTGGAGCCGTTGTCATCGCTGCCGGCCGTCCCGGCCAGGGCATCGCTGCGCAGCTGGCCCTGGCGCACCGTCAGCAGCCGCTCGGGCGAAGCCCCCACCAGGTAGTGGTCGTTGTGGCGTTGCCATAGCAGGCGGCAGCTGCCGCTTTGGCGTTGCCGCAGGGAGCTGAGCAGCTGCAACGGGTCCAGGGGCCGGTCAAGCAGCAGCTCCTGGCGCACGGCCAGCACCAGCTTCTGCAGCTCGCCGCTCTGGATCAGGTCCAGGGCCCGTTCGGCGGCGTGGCCATAGGCCTCGTGCCAGTCGCTGCTGTGCAACACCCGCGGCAGCGCGCTGAGCGCGACAGGACCCTGGGCCGCCGGCGGCAGCGCGCCGAGGGCCTGCTGCTCCAGCGCGCGCGCCTGCTCCCACAGTTCTTCGGCCAGGCTGCGGGCGGTGACGCCGCCCCCGAGGGGGCGCTGCAGGCGCAGCCAGCAGTGTTGGCCGTGACGGCTGAGCTGCCACTGGGGCAACACCGCCTGCACGCCAGGCACCGCGCCGGCTCCCCCGGCGCTGGTCGTGTCAAAGAAGCCGAAGGCCAACAGCACCCGCGGCCTGGCCAGGGCCGGCACGGCGCCGGGGCTGACCAGCCGTCCCAGGGCCAGCGACGCAAAGCGCTGGGCCAGTTCGAACCGCCGCGGGCCGCTCAGCTCCAGGCTCTGGCAGCGACCGGCGGCGGCCAGGCACAGGCCGGGGGCTCCATCCCATAAGAAGCGAAAGCCATCGTCGCCGCGCAGCAGGGGCAGCAATGGCAGCGGGTCGACCACCGCCAGGGGCAGCGCCAGGCTGAGCACCCCGTCCTCATCGAGGTGGCGGGCGCTGGCGCTGGCAGCGGCCAGCAGATCGGCAAAGCGGGGCTGCACGCCGGGCCTGAGCTGGCAACAGAGCTGCTCAAATGTATGGGCCCCAGCGCGGTTGCTGTCCGCCCCAGCCATGCCTGAGCCCGAGGTCGTCGCAAGCCGTTACGCCGCCGGGCGCCGCCAGTTGTGGAAGGC
>JBJOHB010000179.1:0-3101 GCA_046047915.1 Cyanobacteriota bacterium | reverse complement strand
GGCGGGCGTTTTTTGCCCAATCGGCCGGTTGAGTTCCTTGAGATCCCTCGAGCTCCCTTGAACTCCCTGGGTTCAGGATCGGTTGCTTAGGTTGTACCGCTGCACCACCCAGGCCTCGATTGGGGTTCCGCCAATGACGTGCTCGTCAATGATGGGCGCGATCCGCTCGGGTGTGACACCGCCGTAGACGATGCCGTCGGGCCAGATCAGCAGCACCGGCCCCTGGGCGCAGATGCGCAGGCAATCGGCCTTGCTGCGCAGCACGATGCCGCCGGGCCGGGTCGGGTCTTCCAGGCCCCGTTCGCGCACCAGGCGTTTCAGGGTGTCCCAGCTGGCTGCGCCGATTTGGGGGTCGGGGCTGCAGAGCGCCTTGGTCGGGGTGGCGCACAACAGCAGGTGATGGGAGACGGGGTTCAAGCCGTCACCAGGGCTGCAGCCTCGCGCACCGCCTGCCGGGCCCAGGTGTCGACCGCCAACACGTCGTCCAGAGAGGGATTGGCCGTGAGATCCACCCGGTGGCGATCACACACCCCGTCGATCAGCTTGGGAATGTCGAGGAAATGGATCTGTTCGTCCAAGAAGAGCGCCACGGCCTGCTCGTTGGCGGCGTTCATCACCGCCGGCATGGTGCCGCCAGCGCGGCCGGCGGCATAGGCCAGGGCCATGCAGGGGTAGCGCGCCGGGTCGGGGGCGCGGAACGTCAGCGAGCCCACCTCGGTCAGGTCGAGCCGTCGCCAGGGGGTCTCGAGCCGCTCGGGCCAGCTCAGGCAGTAGAGAATTGGCAGCTTCATGTCGGGCCAGCCCAGCTGGGCCAGCACCGAGCTGTCGGCCAGCTCCACCATCGAATGGATGATCGACTGGGGATGAATGACGATCTCGATGTGGTCGTAATCGAGGCCGAACAGGTAGTGGGCCTCGATTACCTCAAGGCCTTTGTTCATCAGTGAGGCGCTGTCGACGGTGATCTTGCGGCCCATGCTCCAGTTGGGGTGGCTGGTGGCATCGGCGACGGTGGCCTTGATCAGATCTTCAGGGGCCCAGTCCCTGAAGGCCCCGCCGCTGGCGGTCAGCTGAATGCGGCGCAGGCCCGGGGTGGGGGTGCCGGTGCTCAGGCGTGCCGTCTCGGCATAGGGCGTGCCCTGCAGGCATTGAAAAATCGCCGAATGCTCCGAGTCGGCCGGCAGCAGGCGCGAGCCGCTCTTCTCGAGCTCGGGCAGCACCACCGGGCCGGCGGCGATCAGGGTCTCCTTGTTGGCCAGGGCCAGATCCTTGCCGGCCCTGATCGCGGCCAGGGTGGGCAGCAGGCCCGCGCAGCCGACGATGCCGGTCACCACCAGATCGGCGGTGGGCCAGGCCGCCGCTGCGCACAGGCCATCGTTGCCGCCGAGCAGCTCGGGCAGGCGGGCCGGGCGCTGGGCCGGCTCGAGGGCGTTCAGCCGTTCGCGCAGCTCGGCCACGCGCTCGCCGTCGGCCAGGGCCACCACTTCGGGGGCGTGCCGGCAGATCTGCTGCACCAGCAGATCCAGGTTGTTGCCGGCGGTGAGCGCCACCACCTTGAAGCGATCGGGAAACTCGTCGGCCAGCTCCAGGGTCTGGGTGCCGATCGAGCCGGTGGAGCCAAGCACGGAGAGGGCTTTCACGGGCTGGCTTCACAGGTCGCCGCCCAGTTTGTCACTCGCTGACCGCGGGTTGGCTGCGGCTGGCTGGCTCGCCTGGACTGTCGGTGGGCTCGAGTCCCAATGACCAGATCCGGATGCAATGAGCCGATCGAGATGCACGGTCACTGACCGACCAGTGATGCCTTTGCACCGTTGGCTGTTGGACCCCCTTGTCAATCGGACCATGGTCATGACCATGGTCATCGGTGCAAGGCGGTGGGAAAGCTCTCCAGCGCCCCCAACCCGCACAACTGGCCATGGAATGGAGCACGGTGACCCGCTTCAAGGCGCAGTGCCTGTCGCTGATGGACGAGGAGGCGACGACGCGTCAGCCGCTGACGATCGTCAAACGCGGCAAGCCCTTGGTCCAGCTGGTGCCCGTGCCCAGCCAGCGCCCTGTGACGCCCTTTGGCATTGGCTCTGGCGGGCGCCTTGTGCGGGATCTGCTCAGCCCTGATGCAGGGTTGTGATCCTGCTGGATACCCACGTGCTGCTGTGGTGCTCGCTGCAGCAGGGCCGTCTGGGCTGCAAGGCCCGCCAGCTGATGATCAGGGCCTGGAGCGACGGCGATCTGGCGGTCAGCGCCATCAGCTTCTGGGAGGTGGCGCAGCTGCGCCAGCGCGGGGCTCTGCTGTTGGGCTGGAGCACCGAGGCCTGGCGCCAGGAATGGCTGCGGCAAGAGCCGCCGGGGCAACCCTGATCACCGCTGATCCATTGTTGTTGGCCTGGTCGGGGGATCTGCAGCGGCTGGATGCCCAGCAATGAAGGCCGGCTCGGCGTGGCACGGGAGACTGGACCCCACTGACAATGAACGCCAGCAATGGCCAGCAGCAAGACCGATCAGGTGAGCGAGCGGGCTCAAGGGGGGCTTGCGTTGGGCCATCCGCCTGAGCGCTGGAGTTCGGCGTTGGGCTTTGTGCTGGCGGCGGCCGGCAGCGCCGTGGGACTGGGCAACCTCTGGGGTTTTGCCTACCGGGCTTCACAAGGAGGCGGGCTGGCGTTTGTGGTGCTCTACGTGCTGATCGTGCTGCTGGTGTGCCTGCCGGTGCTGATCGCCGAAATGGTCCTCGGTCGCAGCACTGGCCATGCGCCGCTGTTGGCGCCGATCACCGCGGGGGGGCGCCGCTGGGCGCCGTTGGGCTGGCTGTTCATGGCCGCTGCTGTGGGCATCTTGAGCTACTACTCGGTGCTGATGGGCTGGACCGGCCGCACCCTGCTGCATGCGTTGCTCGTGGGCCTGCCGGCCGATAGGGCCGCGGCCGAGGCGTTCTTTGGATCTATCAGCACGGGCGGCGATGCGGTGCTGGGCCATCTGGCCAGCATGGCCCTGACCGGCATCGTCGTCGCGGCTGGCATCCGCGCCGGCATTGAGCGGCTGACCCGTTGGGGCATCCCGCTGCTGTTTGTGCTGTTGCTGGCGCTGCTGATCTGGGCGTCGTTTCT
>JBJOHB010000178.1:0-3133 GCA_046047915.1 Cyanobacteriota bacterium | reverse complement strand
CCCCTGGCGCCGTTAAACCAGGGGCACACGGCAAGGCAGCGATGAGCGACGTGCTCACCAACCCTCTGCGGGTGGGTCTACGCCAGGAGCGGGTGGTCAGCCCCCAGTGCCTGGTGATTTTTGGGGCCAGCGGCGATCTCACCCATCGCAAACTGATCCCGGCCCTGTTCGAGTTGTTCAGGCAGCGGCGCCTCCCCAGCGAATTCGCCGTTCTGGGCTGCGCCCGCCGGCCCTGGAGTGACGACGAGTTCAGGCAGCGCATGGCCGAGGCCATGGCGGCTGAAATCGCCGAGCACAGCAGTGCCTGGGAGCAGTTTTCGGGCTGTCTCTATTACGAACCGGTGGATCTGCAGGATCCGCCGACCGTGGTCCGTCTCGGCGAGCGCCTTGACCAGATCGATCGCCAGCGGGCCACCCGCGGCAACCGGACCTTCTACCTGTCGGTGTCGCCTGCCTTTTACGGCAGCGGCTGCAGGGCCTTGGCAGCCGCTGGGCTGCTCAGTGACCCGGCCCGCAGCCGGGTGGTGATCGAGAAACCGTTTGGCACCGATTACGCCAGCGCCCAGGCCCTTAACAAGGTGGTCCAGGCCTGCGCCCAGGAAAACCAGATCTTCCGCATTGACCATTACCTGGGCAAGGAGACGGTTCAAAACATCCTGGTGTTGCGGTTCGCCAACACGATCTTTGAGCCGATTTGGAACCGCAACTACATCGCCAACGTCCAGATCACCGCGGCCGAGACGGTCGGCGTTGAAGAGCGGGCGGGGTACTACGAAACCAGTGGCGCCCTGCGCGACATGGTGCAGAACCACCTCACCCAGATCCTGGCGCTGACGGCGATGGAGCCGCCCGGGCGTTTCGATCCTGAATCGATGCGCAACGAAAAGGCCAAGGTGTTGCAGGCCGCCCGCCTGGCCACGCCCGAAGAACCCTGGAAGTGCTGCGTGCGCGGTCAGTACGGACCGGGTGGCTCGGCCGAGCGGCCGATTGCGGGCTACCGCCAAGAGCCGGGGGTGAACCCGCAGAGCACCACCGAGACCTACGTCGCCACCAAGCTCTTCATCAACAACTGGCGCTGGCAGGGGGTGCCCTTTTACATCCGCACCGGCAAGAGGTTGCCCAAGCGCCTGTCGGAGGTGGTGCTCACCTTCCGAGAGGCGCCGGTGCATCTGTTTGATGCCGCCGGCGGTGCCCCCACGCCCAACCAGTTGATCCTGCGGATCCAGCCCGATGAAGGGGCTGACATCCGCTTTGAGGTCAAGGCACCGGGTTCGGGCATGCGCAGCCGTCCGGTTGACATGGCCTTCAGCTACGACGAGAGCTTCGGCGAGCCGTCCGATGAGGGCTACGTGCGCCTGCTGGCCGACGCCATGCTCGGCGACCCGACCCTGTACACCCGCAGCGACGAGGTGGAGGCGGCCTGGCGCCTGTACACGCCGTTGATCGAGTTGATGGAGGAGTCGCCCGAGCAGGTCCCGGTGCATTCCTACGAGGCCCGCACCTGGGGGCCTGCTGCCGCGGACAACCTGCTGGCCGAAGACGGCCTGGCCTGGCGGCGCCCCTGACGACCGCGTTGTTCACCGCGTTTCTTTGATCCCATGGCTGCCCAACTCACCCTTCAGGCTCCCCTGGCCCTGCCCCCGGCCGAGGTGCAGCCCTACTTGCAACGCCTCTGGAGCACGGATCTGCAGGGGTCTGCCGGGGCTGCCACCTTCACCCTGGTGATCTATGAGCCGTCGTGGCTCCAGCAGCAGCTGATCCGCACCGGCCGGCTCGATGGGCCGATCACCGGCCTGCTCGATCGTGCGCTGCTGGAGCAGGCCCAGCTGGCCGTTGCCGCCTGCGGCCTGCCGCTGAGCACGGCAGCGATGGATCAGCGCCTGGCCTGGGCCCTGGGTCAGCATCCGGGACGCCATCAGGCCGAGGATCTGCGGGGCCAGTTCGTCGACACCGCCATCAGCGTGCACATGCCGCGGCGTCTGATCACCCTGGCGCCGACCCTGGATCCGTCGCTGCCGCTCGAGGCACGGGTAGCGGCGTTCTGCCCCCTGGTCGATGAGGGGGGCGGTGCCGCCCAGGCCTGCGGCGATGTGGTTGTGTTGCGCGGTGGTCTGGGGTCCCTGCAGCAGGGCCTGCCCCTGGTGGATCCATTGGTCGACCAGGGATTGCCCTGCTGGGTGTGGTGGAACAGTTCCCTGGATGAGGCGCCCGAGCTGCTCGAGGCGCTGGCACGCCCGGGCCGCCGGCTGGTGGTCGACAGCTCCCTGGGGGGGCCGCGGCGCTGCATCGACCTGCTGGTCGCGCGCATCCAGGCAGGTCAGGCGGTCAATGACCTCAACTGGATGCGGCTGCGCACCTGGCGCGAATCGCTGGCGATGGTGTTTGACCCGCCGTCCCGGCGCGAGGCCCTCGACCATGTGGTGCAGCTCGACATCGACGTCGAGGGGGATCACACCCTCAAGGGGTTGCTGCTGGCGGCCTGGATTGCCGACCGCCTGGGATGGCATCTGGTCAGCAGTGTTGCCATGGATGGCGACGGTGCGGGCACCGGAGTCGGGGCCGAATTCCAACGCACCGATGGCGCCACGGTTCAGTTCCGCTTGATGCCGGTGCCGGTGGGCGTCCCCCGCACCCACCCCGGGGCGATGGTGGGCCTGCGGCTGATCTGTGAGCCCCCGGGACGCTCGCCCCTGTGCGTGATTCTGTGCTCTGAATCGGGCGGCTGCATGCGTCTGGAGGCCGGTGGCATGGCCAGCATGGAACTGCTCGAAGAGGTGGTGCCCGTCCCCGACGAAAGCGAGGAGATGGAGCTGGCCCGCCTGTTGGGCGGCGGCCATGACACCACCAACCCCCTGTTGGCCGCCGCCGCACCCATCGCCGCCCGCCTGCTGCCGGCCTGACAAGCTGCTGCTCAGTCGCAGCCCCCCGTGGCCTGTCTGATCGCGGCGCCCAGCAGCGGCAGTGGCAAGACCCTGCTGAGCCTGATGCTGACGGCCCTGGCCCGTCAGCGGGGCCACAGCCTGCAGCCGTTCAAGGTGGGTCCCGATTATCTGGACCCCCAGCTGCTGAGCCGGGTGGCGGGCCGCCCCTGCCGCAACCTGGACACCTTGCTGTGCGGGCACGCGTGGGTGCG
>JBJOHB010000177.1:0-3212 GCA_046047915.1 Cyanobacteriota bacterium | reverse complement strand
CGGGCCGAGCGCGGCAAGGCAAGCGAGGAGCAGGTGCTCTCGGTGGCCGAGGCCCGCGAATCAGGTGCCGTGGAAACGGACCTGCTGGATCAGGCCCTCGAGGAACTGGAGTTGCTCGAAGGCGCCGGTGCCGACCTCGATCTGGAGCTGGTGCACGGGGGCCAGCTGAGCCCGGTCTTCTTTGGCTCGGCGATGACCAACTTCGGCGTGCGCCCCTTCCTTGATGCGTTTCTGGAGCTGGCCCAGAAACCGATTGCCAGGGCCAGCAGCGCCGGTGTCATCGATCCGGTGGCGCCGGGCTTCAGCGGGTTCGTGTTCAAGTTGCAGGCCAACATGGATCCGCGCCACCGCGACCGGGTGGCCTTTGTGCGGGTCTGCAGCGGTCAGTTCGAGAAGGACATGACCGTGCAGCATGCCCGCACTGGCAAAACGATCCGCCTGTCGCGGCCCCAGAAGCTCTTCGGCCAGGACCGCGAAGTGGTCGAGGACGCCTATCCCGGCGATGTGATCGGCCTCAACAATCCCGGCATGTTCGCCATCGGCGACACCATTTACACCGGCAACCGCCTGGAATACGAGGGTATTCCCTGCTTCAGCCCCGAGATTTTCGCCTGGTTGCGCAACCCCAACCCCTCGGCATTCAAAAGCTTCCGCAAAGGGGTCAACGAATTGCGGGAGGAGGGGGCGGTGCAGATCCTGTACGACACCGACGAGAGCAAGCGCGATCCGATCCTGGCGGCGGTGGGCCAGCTGCAGCTCGAGGTGGTTCAGTACCGCCTCGAAAACGAATACGGCGTGCAGACGCGGCTTGAGCCTCTGGGCTTCACCGTGGCCCGTTGGGTGGCGGGCGGCTGGCCGGCGCTCGAGGCGGTGGGACGCATTTTCAACTGCAAGACCGTGCGCGACGCCTGGAACCGTCCGGTGCTGCTGTTCAAGAACGACTGGAACCTGAACCAGCTGGCCGAGGACCACCCTGAGCTCGAACTCAGCGCCGTGGCACCAGTGGTCAGCGGCGTGGAACCGATCAGCCTCTGAACTGAGCCACCTCCAGCTCACAGTGCCCCCAGGCGCCGCGCCAGAATCCTTGTAACGAAGGATCACAGCCATGCCTCAGCCTCTCTGGCTGGTGCGGCCCCGCCCCGACGGGGGCTGCGACTACGTCAATTTCGTGCCTGTTCCTGCAGCCGCGACCGGCGCCGCCACGGTCGAGATGAGAGAAGGCAGCCATTTGCCCCCCCAGATGCCCCTGCTCAAGCGCCGCCACCACCTGCCCCGCGAAGAGGCCGAACGCTGCCGTCAGCAGCTGCAACAGAACGACGGCTATCGCTTCAGCGAGCCCCTGTTTTGAATGGTCCTCGATACGCTCGGTTCAGCCCTGGGCTGCTGCTTCGGCCATGACCTCCACCCCTGACCTGCCCCAGCCGGAGGCTGATGCCAACGGCCCTTATGCGCTGCTGGGGGTACAGGCCGATGCCAGTTTTGAACAGGTGCAGAGCGCCAAGCACGATCGCCTGGCCGAGGTGGGCGAGGATCCACTCGCCAGGGCCCGCATCGAGGCGGCTTATGACGCCGTGCTGATGGAGCGGCTCAAGGAGCGGCAGCAGGGCAAGGTGAGCACCGCCGCCCGCAGCGCCTCAGCACGGGAGCAGCAGGCAGCAACAACCAAGGCCGGTGCTGGCCCCACGCTGCCGTCCCTGCCCAAGCTGCCGCCTTTGCCATCGCTGCCTGCCGCCGCTCGGCTGCCCCAGGTCAGCCTGCCCGCCCTGAGCCCCTTGCAGGGGCGAGATGCGCTGGTGGTGCTGGCCAGCGGTGCCGTGTTGCTGGGCCTGCTGCTGCTGGTACCCGCTACGAGCCCAGAGCTGCTGCTGTCGCTCGGCACCCTGGGGGCCATGGCCATGCTCCAGCGCCGCAATCGCCGCTTCTGGGCGGCGGTGGGGTGGTCGTTTGCCCTGTTGGTGCTAGGCCTGGTACTCGGGGGCCTCTTGGCGGGAGCCCTGTCACCGGTGCTGCCCCTGGGCCTGCCGTTGAATCCGTTGCAGGTGCAGAGCTTGCCGGCGCTGCTGCTGTTGCTGCTGGGGGCGTTGCTGATCGCTTGAGCGCCGAAACGCCCTACAGCCGCCTGCTGGATTGGGTGGCCAGTGATGTCTGTCCACAAGCTTCGGCTGCGATCGATGACGGCCTCAGATCCATTGCACAGGCGGTGCACCAGAGCGCCGATGTCAGACAGCATGTGTGCGGTCTGGAATGCCACCACGACGGCAGTGGTCGTTTCGACTTCTTCCTGGCCTGCCTCTCTAATCTGTGCAATTTTGAAGGGCTGTTGATGCCGCCTTGGTGGGATCATCTGCTGGCTGCCTGTGATCCGATTGATCGCAACTATGCCCTGCAGGGAGGCCTGTTCGCCCAGGATCTGATCGGGCAGATGGCCGCGACGGCATCAGCCGATCAGGTCGCCAAGGTGGTGTTGCCCGATGCCCATTCGCTCGAATTTGATCATGATTGCCAGGGCTCTCGCCTGGCTGGGGTGTTTCAGTGGATCTATCCATCGGCGCAGCTCGACGCGTTTGCAGTGCCTGATCCAGCTGTATGGGCTGATACCTGGAATCGCTTGCCCCTGGGTGGAGCACTGGGGCAGTCAGCCGCATGGTGCGAGGGCCTGTTCGAGCAAGTGCGTTTGCAGCTGGGATGGCCTTTGTGGGCAGGCTTCATGTGCGGCCGTGGCAATTTGCTGAAACTCGGTTTCCGTCAGGATGCGCAGCTACTGGAACGCTTACGGCTCTTTTTGGCCGGCAAGGCGCTGCCTGATGAGGGAGTGACGTTTCTGGCGGCTCTGAGTGATTGCGTTCGGGATCCGCGTGATGAGCTGCGCGTCAGCATGGATGTTGACCTTGCCGCCCAGCGCCTGCTCCCCTCTCTTGCGTTGGAGTATTACCCGGCCTCAGTCACCGCCGAAACCCAGAATTGGCAGGTGCTGGATCAGCTGGCATCCCATTTTGATCTCGGTTCTGAGGTGCTGGCAGATGTCAGAACCAAGCTTTGCCGATTGCCACTGGGTATCAGGCCAGGACCTGGAAGCTTGGCATTGCAGCGGTTGCTACCGGCTTTGCCGTTGCCTGGAGGTCGGGCAGCCAAGCTGAGCCATTACAAACTCAGCTTGCTGCCTGGTGGCTCTTGGAAGCTGAAAAGTTATCTTTCGTTGACTTGGTTTAGCG
>JBJOHB010000176.1:0-2715 GCA_046047915.1 Cyanobacteriota bacterium | reverse complement strand
GTTCGCGCCTGACTCCGTGACGTCATCTCCCAACGTTCCGCGCCCCTGGTGGCGCCAGCCCCCACTCTGGATCGGGGCCCTTCCACTGGTGCTCTTTCTGATCCTGGCGGCGGCCGACCTGTCGGTCGCCAGAGCGTTCACCGAGTCGGGCAAAGCGTTCAGCAGCGCCCTGCTGGGCAGCCTCTGGCAGTGGATGGCCTTGGTGCTGTTTCTGATCGCCGTGGGGCTCGCGATCAGTCCGATCGGCCGCCTGCGCCTGGGCGGCGTTGACGCCAAGCCAAGCCTGAAATTCTTCGACTGGTGTGCCGTTCTGATCTGCACCCTGTTGGCCGGCGGTGGCGTGTTCTGGTCGGCGGCCGAACCCCTGTTCCATTTCCAGACGCCGGCGCCCTATTTCGCGGGCATCGAAGGATCCACGGCAGCGGCCGTGGATCCAGCCCTGGCCGTGAGTTTTCTGCACTGGGGGTTTCTGGCCTGGGCGCTCGTGGCGACCACGGTCACCATCACCCTCTCGATTCGCGAGCGTCGCGGCGAACCGCTGCGGCCCCGATCGCTGCTGGTGGGGCTGGTGCCAAGGGCCTGGGTCGAGGGCGGCATGGGGGATCTGGCCGATGGGGTGTCGGTGGTGGCGGCGATCGCCGGCACCGTGGGCCCCCTCGGCTTCCTCTCCCTGCAACTGAGCCATGCGGCCGGTCAGCTGCCTGGGCTGCAGGACAGCGCCAGCCTGCAATCGCTGGTGGTGGTGCTGCTGACCGCAATTTTCGCCAGCTCCACGGTGAGCGGCATTCAGCGCGGGATCAAATGGCTCTCGGAACTGAACGTGTGGCTCACCCTGGCGATGGCCGCGGGACTGCTGCTGCTGGGGCCGGGCCTGTGGCTGATGCGCCACTTCCTCACCGCCTTCGGCACCTACCTGCTCAACCTGCCCCAGATGGCCCTGGCCGCCAACAGCCGCCCCGACAACTGGGTGAATGGCTGGACCGTCTTCTACTGGGGCTGGTTTCTCGGTTATGCGCCCCTGATGGGCCTGTTCACCGCCGGCGTCAGCCGCGGCCGCAGCGTGCGGGAGTTGGTGCTGGCCGTGGCCATCCTCTGCCCCATCGTCACCAATCTCTGGTTCACCCTGCTGGGGGGCACCGGCATGGCCCTGGAGCTGAACAACAGCGGCAGTATCAGCGGCCCGCTCAGCGACAACGGGGCGGCGGCGGCCCTGCTGGCGATCCTGGGTCAGCTGCCCCTGGCCTGGTTGCTGATTCCGGTGGGCCTGGTGCTGGTGGTGCTGTTCATGGCCACCAGCGCCGACTCGATGAGTTACGCCGCCGCCATGGTGGTGAGTGGTCAACGCACCCCACCAGCGCTGCTGCGGCTGTTCTGGGCCCTGATGATCGGCAGCCTCACTCTGGTGTTGCTGCGCATCGGCAGCGGCCTGGGCGACAGCACCTCGATCGATGCCCTGCAGGCCTTCATCGTGATCACAGCCGTCCCCGTGACACCCCTGGTGCTCACCAGTCTCTGGAGCGCCCCACGCCTGGCCTGGAAGGAATGGCGCCAACAGGAGGCTTCAACGTCTTGAGGCCGCCAAGGCCAACAGCACACCCATCAGGGCCAGAGCGCCATAAATCGGCAACAGCAGCGGTGGCTCACCCTGGGCCGCCCGTTGCAGCATCCAACCCGACACGAGGGTCATCACCGCCCCGCTGAACGTACCGGCGGTGTTCACCATCGCCACGACCATTGCGGTCCGCCCCACCGGCGCGGCCGTCTCCGCCATCGGGAAAGCGAGCACACAAGGGCCGAGCCCAAGACCGAACAAAGCACCAGCCATTAGGCGCTGCCAGGCAAGGTCAGCCCCTTGCACCAGCCAACCCAGCGCCAGCGCTGTGAGCAACGCCCCGCACAGCAGCAAAGTGCGGCGCCGGTGAGGCACACCCCCCAGAGCACCGGCCAGCACCATGCCGGCCACCAGCCCAAGTGAAAGCAGCAGGGTGACGTTGAGCATCAACGTCTCGCCCCAGTGCTGCAGCTGAGAGAGAAGGCCGTATTGCCCGAGCCCAAACAGCAGCCCACCGGCCCAGGCATACACCGCCGCCGCATGCGCCACCTTGCGGCGGGCACGGGAGGTCCATCGATCTGGAGCAACCAGGCGATCTGGAGCAGGCTGCGATGACAAAGCCGCACACGCAGCGGCTGGGGCCATGGCTATGCGCTGCTGCAGGCAGGCCAGGGGCACAAGCACCAGGGCGATCAGGCCGATCGCCTGCAGCAACACCTGTTGGCGCCACCCCAGACCGCCGAACAGCAACGGCAACAGCACGGCCACGACCGCACCGATCCCCAACAGGCTGTCGGTGGCTCCCATGGCGAGAGCAAACCGTTGAGGCGGCAGGGTGCGTCGCGCCAGAAGACCGGACGCCGGGAAGGCCACCGCGCAGCTCAACCCGAGCCCGAAGCGATGCCACAGCAGGGCGTTCCAGCTCTCCGCACGAGCGAAACCGAGGCTGCAGGCGGCTGCCGTGAAGGCGCCCAGCAGCAGCAACCGCTCCACCGACCAACGATCGAGCAGCCAGCCCACGGGAATCTGCACCAGGCTGTAGGGCAGCAGAAAAGCCCCGCCAATTGCAGCCAGCTGGGCGGGCGTGAGATTCAAGGCCTGCCCAAGCGAGCGGTCGTAGGTCTGAAAGCTGGTTTCCGCCCAGATCATCCAGGCCACAAACA
>JBJOHB010000175.1:0-10986 GCA_046047915.1 Cyanobacteriota bacterium | reverse complement strand
GGGCGGACTCAGGTGGCGACGGTCTCGACAGGACCGTGGATGCGCTGGAACATGTAGCCCATGCCCCGGGCAGTCAGGATCAATTCGGGATTTTCGGGATCGTCTTCGAGCTTGGCCCGCAAACGGGAGACATGCACATCGACGACCCGGCTATCAGAGGCCCGCTCGGGCTTGTATCCCCACACCTTCTCGAGCATGTCGAGCCGACTGATCGGCTCGCCACAGCGGCTGATCAACAGTTCCAGCAAATTGAATTCCATGCCGGTCAGCCGGATGCGCTCGTTGCCGCGGTGGGCCTGACGCTTGCAGAAGTCCAGGCTCAGATCGCCCACGACCACCACATGGCTGCTGCGGCCACTGGCGCCGGGGACGCTGCCGGTGGCCAGGGTGCTGCGGCGCATCACCGAGCGGATGCGGGCTTCAAGCTCTTTGGGACTGAACGGCTTAACGATGTAGTCGTCAGCCCCCAGCTCCAGACCGGTGATGCGATCGGCCACTTCGTTGAGGGCCGTCAGCAAAATGATCGGCACCTCGGACTGGGCCCTGATGCGCTCGGTGACGGCAAAGCCATCGAGCTCGGGCATCATCACGTCCAGCACCACCAGGTCGGGTTCGAAACCGCGAAACAGCTCAAGGGCTTCAGCACCGTTCTCGGCCATCGCCAGCTCATGGCCCTGCATCTCTAGACGGGTCTTGAGAATGCGCCGGATGTTGGCCTCGTCGTCGGCCACCAGGATTCGCAGGGACTGGGCTCCTGATTCGCTCATCGTCTCGGGGGATCCGGAGGCCGGTCGTTGAGGGCTGAAGAATTATGCAGGGACTGCAAGCCCCTGACGGCTTTAGCCGCTGACAGCTGCACGGGCCAACAGGGCCCGATCGCTGGGAATGCGCAGCTGACGGGCCAGACCCATCCAGGCAAGCAACTGGATGAAGCGGTAGGTGGGATCGGGCAACAGGATGATCCTCCCGTCGCACACGCTGATGCCCTGGCGCACCGATCCAGCGAAGGCGTGATGCAGGTTGTGCCAGCCCTCGCCCAGGGTGAGCAAGGCAACCCAGGGGTTGTTGCGGCTGCCGTCACCGGTGGCAAAGGGCTGGCTTCCAGCCAGATGAGCGACCGAATTGACGCTGGCCACAGCGTGAAACAACACGGTGGTGCTGAGACAGAAGGCGGCCAACCAAGGCAGCCCGCCCAACTGCCAGGACAGCCAAGCCAAGGCCAGAGGTGGCAGCAGATGGGCGCGATCGATCAGCCGCAGCACCGAATCAGCTTCCACATCGGCGGGCAGCCGCGCCGGTTGAAAGTCGCGGGTCAGCAACCATCCCAGCTGCGAATGCCAGAAGCCTCGCCAACCTTGGCGCGCCAGCAGGGGGGTGTGGGGGTCCCCCTCACCGTCGACATGGAGGTGGTGCTGTTGATGGTGTGCTGTCCACCAGCTGGGGCCCATCTGCCCCGCTGACGCGGCCACCAATGAGCCAATCCACCAGACCAGGCGCGGGGCCTGGTAGCTGCGGTGGGCAATCAGCCGATGGAGAACTGCCGTGATCGCCAGCATTCGCACCAAGTACAACGCCACACCCCACAGCAGGGCGCCAAACCCCAGGCCTGTGACCAGAACCAGGGCGCAGCCGAGATGGCTGCAGGCAATGAAGACCGGGCCGAGCCAATACAGGCGCCGGCTGGTCGCACTGGGCTCAAGGCCGCTGACAGAGCCTGGTCGGGACAACTTGAAGGACGTCAGAGCTCTCCTTCCCTGACGCCTTTCTGCCACCGACGGCTCTGAGCTGAGTCGAGGGGAGAGCTTTCAACATGGCCCAACTCAAAGGCGGGCAGGGAGGTTGTGGAACTGCAGGTATGACGGCAACGGGTCCAGTCCCTTGGATCCTGATGATTTCGCTGCTTGAACGGTTCGCTGATGATCAAAAAATGGTCCGCTTCGGCTCAGAACAAATCACTGAACCTTCGAAAACCCTACTCGAGGGGTTGACGTGCCTGGAACCAGAGGCTTGCGAAACAGACCGTCGAGGTAATGGCGGACCACCGCCGGGTCATGGCAACCCTGTTGAAACAGAAAGCCCGCCACAGCTGACTGCATCAAGCGGTACTGATCCCATTGGGGGTGCTGGCAGATGAACGCGGTCATGGCGTCATAGAGATCCTCAGGGAATTGGTTTTCCACACTCACGTGCACATCCATCGACTCAGGCACCACCGACATCCGATCTCCAACGCGTCTGACCCACCCATCAGCTCACACCGCAGCCGGGTCCGTCAAAAGCCAGACCCAAAACGAGTCCGAGTCGTCTCACCGCGGGACTGAACTGCGGTGCAGCCGATCTGGGCGGATCGGGGCAGGCGTTGAAAGCAGCCATCGGCGCTCAGTGACGGCTGTCAAGCGGAAAACCGTTTTCCCAGCGGCATGGCCCAAGGCCCGGCAGCAGCTGCAGGCTGAGCTCCAGGCCCTGGGGAAAACCAGTGGAAAAGCCATGGCGCGCGGCCCAAAAATCGGTCGTTCACCGCTGCTGATGGCTCTGGCCCCAGCCGGTTGGCGATGGTGATCAGCCCCCGGAGCACCAGCCGCCAGGTTGTGGGAGGGTTAAGTGTTTGCACTCATCTCCAAGGGATACGGCTGCGACAAGCTGAAGCCAGCTCCCCCCTGTCGCCATGGCCCAGGCCACGTTTGCTCAGGTTCCACAGAGGTCGGTGCCCAGCCGACTGAGCCGGCTGGGACATTGGCTACTGGATGCCGCTGCAGCCAGCCTTGGCTTCAGCGCTCCCGAGGATCACCCCGCACCACCTCTGATCGGCGTCCAGCCCTACAGCGGCGCGCGGCACCGGGGCAGGACTCAACGCTTCTGGCTGTAATCCGTTTCGGTCTCAGAGCTGTTCTGATGGCCCCGCGGATGCTTGTCGCAGGCCTGGACCGACAGACCCTGCAGGCAGACCAAGGCCCCCACAAGCGCGGCCGAAAATACGCGTTGGCTGAGCTTCGCCATGGTTTGTCTGCAGCAATCAGCCGGACCTTAGGCAGGGCCGGCTGGACTGTCAGCCCTTAGCTGTGAAACAACAACACCAGCCCTGCACTGACCTGATGGAACTCCCGTTCCTCCCGGCTCAGATCCAGGCCCACCTGAAGCCCCTCCTTGAGCGCGGCCTCAAAGGGTGGTGCACCCGGGGTGGTTTCGGCGCTCCAGAGGGCCGCGATGCCAACCGGCGTGGCGTGCCAACGAAAGCAGGCTGTGCTGCCAATCGACGGCTCCTGGAGCGCGTCTTCGAGCAACTCGCGAATCGCCATGACCTTCTGAACCTGGGATCAGCATTGGCAGGGCTGCCCGTGGGAGCAATCAACTGAGAGTTTTCGTGACGTTGTGGGCCAGGGCGAACCCCACCACCGCCAGCACCAACCACAGCAGCGCCACCCGGCGGCTGAGGCCCAGCATCTGCAGCACAGCGGCCTGATCGGGTGCAGGGCAGCCGGCAGCCAGCAGGGGCTTCCAACGCTCCCGGCCGCGATAGCTGTTGCGGCCGCCCAGCTGCACCCCGACCGCATGGGCATAGGCCGCCTGGGAGACCCCGGCATTCGGCGAAGGATCGGGCGCCCCATCCTGCAAAGCAGGGCGCAGCTGACCCAGACTGAGGGCCACCAACCGGCAGGGCAGCCAGACCAGCAGGTCATCAAGCCGGGCGCCTGCGGTACCCAGCCAACGCAAGGTGCCAGTGCGGTACCCCAACATCGAATCCAAGGTGCTCGCCGCCTTGAAGCCCCAGGCCAGGGCCAGCGGCTGCCCCAGGGTCGCGCCGATCAGCATCCAGAACAGCGGTGCAAACAGGCCATCGACGGCGTTCTCGCTGGCGGTCTCAGCCAGTGCCCGCAGCACCTCGGCTTCGCTGAGCGCGTCGGTGTCGCGGCCGACGATCCAGGCCAGGCGCTGCCGCGCCAGGGGCAGATCGCCTGACGCCAGTGACGCAAGCACCACCTGCACCGCCTGCGCCAGGCTGCGGCCGGCCAGAGCGCTGGCCAGAGCGATCACCACCAGCGCCAGGGCGGTCCCTTGCAGGAGCGAACCCGCGGGTGCCAGCGGCACCAGCGCCGTCAAGGCCCAGCCCGCCGCACCGCTGCCGCCCACCAGCAGCAGTGTGATCAGCCCCCCCGCCAGGCGCAGACGCAGGGGATGGTCACCAGCCCAGGCTTCGGCCAGACAGCGCAAACGGGTGATGCACCAGCCCATCACCACCACCGGATGCGGGCACCAACGCGGATCGCCGATGGCCCGATCGAGCACACAGGCAAGGAACACCCACACGAAAGGGTGGATCCCGATGGAATCCACCCCAGAGGCCATGGACGGTGCCAGAGCGATCAGAACGCTCAGGCGGTCTTGAGCCAGCTGAACATCGAGCGCAGGCCCTTGCCCACCTGCTCGATCGGGTGCTGGCTGTCGCGTTCGCGGATCTTGGCCATCTCGGGCTTGCCGGCCTCGCACTCGGCCACAAAGTTGCGGGCAAAGGTGCCGTCCTGGATGTCGGCCAGGATGCGCTTCATCTCGGCTTTGGTGTCGGCGGTGATCAGACGCGGGCCGCTGACGTAATCGCCGTACTCGGCAGTGTTGGAGATCGAATCGCGCATGGCGGTCAGGCCGCCCTTGACCATCAGGTCGACGATCAGCTTGACCTCGTGCAGGCACTCGAAGTAGGCGAGCTCGGGCTGGTAACCGGCTTCCACCAGGGTCTCGAAACCGGCCTTCACCAGCTCGGAGAGACCGCCGCAGAGCACGGCCTGCTCGCCGAACAGGTCGGTCTCGGTCTCCTCCTTGAAGTTGGTCTCAAGAATGCCGGCGCGGGTGCCGCCGATGCCCTTGGCGTAGGCCATGGCCAGGGCGCGGGCGTTGCCGCTGGCGTCCTGCTCGATTGCAAACAGGGCGGGCACACCCATGCCGTTCTGGTACTCCCAGCGCACGGTGTGACCAGGGCCCTTGGGGGCAATCATGACCACGTCGACATCGGCCGGGGGCTTGATCAGACCGAAGCGGATGTTGAAGCCGTGGGCAAAGCTGAGCACCTTGCCGGCGCTCAGATGGGGGGCGATCTCCTGTTCATAAACCGCCTTCTGGGCCTCATCGGGCAGCAACACCATGATCCAGTCGGCCTTGGCGGCGGCATCGGCGACGCTGAGCACCTCGAGGCCGTCGGCGCGGGCCTTGTCAGCCGAGCGGCTGCCTTCATACAGGCCCACCACCACGTTGACACCGCTGTCCTTGAGGTTCAGGGCGTGGGCATGGCCCTGGGAGCCGTAACCGACGATGGCCACCGTCTTGCCGTTCAGCAGGCTGAGGTCGGCGTCGGTGTCGTAAAAGAGCTTGGCCATCGGGGCGGGCAGCAGAGCTAGGGAGCAAGAGAGGAGCTTACGAAAGCGCCTTCACGCCACCGTGAAGCCGGGCTCAGGCCTCGCTCGGGTGGGCGATCACCCGGTCGATCAAGCCGTACTCCTTGGCCTCGGCCGCGCTCATGAAGTAGTCGCGATCGGTGTCCTTCTCGATCTTCTCGAAGGGCTGACCCGTCATCTCGGCCATGCTGTGGTTGAGCATATCCTTGATGCGCAGGATCTCCTTGGCCTCGATCTCAATGTCGCTGGCCTGACGCTGGCTGGTGCCGCCCAGAGGCTGGTGGATCATGATCCGGCTGTGGGGTAGGGCCAGACGCTTGCCCTTGGTCCCGGCCCCCAAGAGAAAGGCACCCATCGAGGCGGCCAGGCCGACGCAAATGGTGACCACGTCACTTTTGACGTATTGCATCGTGTCGTAGATCGCCAGACCGGCGGTCACCGAACCACCCGGTGAGTTGATGTACAGGTAAATCGGCTTCGAGTTGTCCTCGGAATCGAGATACAACATCTGGGCAACCAGGGCATTGGCCACACCATCGTTGACCTCAGAGCCCAGAAACAGGATCCGCTCGACCCCCAGACGGGTGTAGATGTCGACCCAGCGCTCGTACTGGCTGCCGGGGAGGCGGTAGGGAACGCTAGGGGTGCCGATCGGCATGGCTCAGGGGGTGGAAGAACGGGGAACGGAGAGGGAGGGTGATAGGGGACCGGGGAGATGTCGAGACATTGTCTCGACAGGGCCCGCAAGGCAATGGGGTGACCGACGCTGAATCGGATGCCGACGCTGACCGGTTAAAACGGTGGCGGCCGCTGCGATCAGCCGATGCCGGCAGGGCTCCGATCACCTGCCACAGCCGCAGCGGCTCCGCCAGCGGGCAGATCCTTCTGGCTGCTCAGCACCCGGTCGATGAGGCCGTACTCCTTGGCCTCCTCGGCGGTGAAGTAGGTCATGCGGTCTGAATCGCGGGCCAGCTGTTCGACACTTTTGCCGGTATTGGCAGCGAGCATGTCGAGCATGGTGTGCTTGTTGTGCAGCACTTCCTTGGCTCGGATCTGAATGTCGGTGGCCTGGCCCCGGGCGCCGCTGCGGGGCTGGTGCAGCACGATCGAAGCGTGGGGCAGGGCGGCGCGGTGGCCCTTGGTGCCAGCGCTCAAGATCATGGCGGCAGTGCCCATCGCCTGACCGATGCAGATCGTATGGACCGGCGGCTTCACATACCTGATCGTGTCGGCGATCGCAAAGGCCTCGGTTTCGAATCCGATCGCATCGCCCGAATACCAACTGGTGCCGGTCGAGTTGATGTAGAAGAAAATCGGCTTGTCGGGGTTGTCGAACTCGAGGTACAGCAGCTGGGCAATGATCAGCTCGGTGACATCGATGCCCATTTGACGTTTGGCATCGTCGTCGCTGAACAACGGCAGCCCCAGATACACGATCCGCTCCTTGAGCAGCAGGCTGGGCAGATCGGGGGGCGGGGTGCGCATCACCGCCGAATCGCCGTAGTAGGGGGCTGACACCGTCATCGGCGAAGCAGCGTTGGCAGGAACCGCGAGCCTAGCGGGGGTTCGTCGTGTCCGGATTGGCGCTGGCGGCTGGCTTGCCGCTGCGACGGCCCGGGGCCCCATCCAGGCGGCCGAACACGATGCGGCCTGTGGGGTTCTGCAACGCGCCGGTGATGATCACCGGCAGTCGCTCGCCGATGCGGCCGCGGGCTCCCTCGACCACCACCATGGTGCCGTCGTCGAGGTAGCCCACGCCCTGCTCGGCCTCCTTGCCGTCGCGGGCGATCTTGAGCTGCAGCTCATCACCGGGCTGCACCTCGGGCCGCAGGGCGATGACCAGCTCGCTCAGGTTCATCACCTTGAGAGCCTGGACCTCGGCCACCTTGGCCAGGTTGTAGTCGGCGGTGAGCAGGGTGCCGCCGGTGTCGGCGGCTAGCCGCAGCAGCTTGTCGTCGACCCCTTTGCCCTCGTAACGGGTGCTGTTGACCACCAGCCGGCGGCCGTACTGCTCCCGCAGTTCGGCCAGCAGCTTGAGACCGCGGCGCCCCTTGCCCCGCTTGTCGGCGTTGGCCGAATCAGCCAGGGTCTGCAGTTCGTCGATCACGCACTGGGCCACGATCACCTGCCCCTCGAGCAGGCCCGAATCGAGCAGGCCGCGGATGCGGCCGTCAATGATCACGCTGGTGTCGAGGATCTTGGCGCTGGCCGGCAGCAGCACCCCATCGGCCACCAGCAGCGCTTCAGCGCCGGCGGGGTTGAACAACCGCAGCAGGGTGCGGCCATGCACCTCGGCCAGGTTGTAGCCCAGCACCCCAAAGAAGACATTGCTGAGCACCGCGGCCAGGGGTTTGACGAAGATCACCTCCCAGGGCAACGGCAGCAGCAGGATCGGCGCCAGCAGCAGGTTCGCCACCAACAGCCCCAGGATCAGCCCCACAGCCCGGCTGACCAGCAGATCGGTGGGCATGCTGCGCACCTGGGCCATCAGCCGGCGCCGGAGCTGCTGAAACAGGAAGCCGGCGATCAGGCCAAAGAAGGCACCGAAGCCGCCCAGAACAGTCCGCAGACCCTCAGGGTTGTCAACCTGGATCAGCAGCGGCTCTGGCAGCAGGTCGACCCCGAGCCAGCCGGCTGCGGCACCGGAGAGGACGAACAGGACCAGGATGAAGACGTCGACCATGCCCGCAATGGAGGACAGCCGTGTCTCTCCAATGGGCAGCTTGCCTGATTTCGGGCCCGTTGGCCTGCCCGGGTCACCGATCACTGCCATGCCCCCAGCCCGCAGCGCCTACCTGCACATCCCGTTCTGCCACCGGCGCTGCTACTACTGCGACTTTGCGGTGGTGCCCCTGGGGGACCAGGCCGGCGCTGAGCCGGGGGCACCGGGCTCCGCCTCGATCGCCGCCTACCTGGAGCTGCTGCAGCGCGAGATTGCTACCAGCCCGCCCGGCCCCCCGCTGAGCACGGTCTACCTGGGGGGCGGTACCCCCTCGCTGCTGAGCCCGGATCAGGTCGGGAGCCTGCTGCAGGTTCTGCGGCAGCGCTTCGGCCTGGCAACGGGTGCCGAGATCAGCCTGGAGCTTGATCCCGCCAGCTTTGATGAGCGGCGCTTGGCCGGGTATCTGGCCGCAGGGGTCAACCGGGTCAGCCTGGGTGGCCAGAGCTTTGATGACCAGGTGCTGGCCAGCCTGGGGCGGCGCCATCGCCGCAACGACCTGCAACAGGCGATCAGTTGGCTGCAGCAGGCCCACCGCAACGGCAACCTGGCCAGCTGGAGTCTGGATCTGATTCAGGCGGTCCCGGCCCCACCGGGACGGCCTGCCGCGCCGGGACGCGCCCACTGGCGTGACCAGCTCCAGCAGGCGATCGCCAGCGCGGCGCCCCATTTGTCGGTCTATGAGCTGACGCTCGAGCCGGGCACCGTGTTCGGCAAGCGCGCCGACCGGGGCGAGCTCCGGTTGGCCGACGACGAACTGGCTGCCGACCTGCTCGAGCTCACCAGCACTGCGCTGAGCGCTGCGGGCTACGGCCACTACGAGATCTCCAACTACGCCCTGCCAGGCCATGCCTCGCGCCACAACCGCGTCTACTGGAGCGGCGCCGACTGGTGGGGGTTCGGCCTGGGGGCGACCAGCTGCCAGGGCGGCCGGCGCCTGGCCAGGCCCCGCACCCGCGCCGCCTATGGCGCCTGGCTGGATGGCCTCCAGCAGCAGCAGCCTGCATCAGAGGCTTGGCCCCTGGCGCACGGGCTGCCCTTGGACGAACGGTTGCTGGTGGGGCTGCGCCGGCGCGAGGGGGTGGTGATGGCCGCGCTGTTGAGCGATGCCGGGCTGCCCCCCGGGTGCCTGGATGCCCACCTGGAGCAGCTGCGCCAGCTGCTGGCACCCGAACGGGCGCAGGGCCTGCTGCTGATCGAGGGGCCCCGCTGGCGGCTCAGTGCACCGGCTGGGATGGCGCTCAGCAATGCGGTGCTGCGGAAGCTGCTGGACTGGTGGGAGCGCGTTGGGCCGTCACCCACTGACGCAGGGCCTCGAGAGCCTGGGAACGCAAGTTGACCAACGGCTGGGCAAAGGGGGGCTGACGCGCGGTCATCCCCAGCAGGTCGGCGGTGACCAGCACCTGACCGTCGCAATGGGGCCCGGCACCGATGCCGATCACCGGCAGCGTCAGCTGCTGGTGCAGCTGCTGGGCTAGGGCGGCGGGCACGTGTTCGAGCACCAGGGCGAAGCATCCAGCCGCTTGCAGGGCCTCGGCCTGGGCCACGAGCCGTTGCTGCGCCACCGGATCGGTGGCCTGCCGCCGGTAGCCGAGCTGATGCACCGACTGGGGCGTGAGGCCCAGATGGCCCATCACCGGGATGCCGCTGCGCACCAACCGGTCGATCACCGCCAGGGTCTCGGGTTCGGCCCCCTCGAGCTTGACAGCCGCGGCCGGGGACTGCTTGAGCACCCGCCCTGCGGCCGCCACCGCCTCATCGGCACTGCATTGGTAGCTCAGAAACGGCAGATCGCAGATCAGCAAGGGCTGGGATGCCGGATCAGCGATCACCGAGGCCACCCCCCGACCGACCGCGCGGCAGTGGTTCAGCATCTCGTCGAGGGTCACCGGCAGGGTGGTGGCGTGGCCCAGGGCCACCATCGCCAGCGAGTCCCCCACCAGCACCGCATCCACGCCCGCCTCGGCCACCCAGGCACCGCTGAGGGCGTCCCAGGCCGTGAGCAGCGCCAGGGGAGCGCCTTCCTGCTTGCGGCTCAACCAGTCGCCAGGGCGCAGCATCAGAGCTCACGAAGGGGCCAGGGACCCTTGCTAGCATCAAGCCGACTCGGACCCACGCGGCCCCGACGCCCAAATCTGGTCAGGACCGGAAGGGAGCAGCCACACGGGATGCTCAGGGCAGGCGTGGATTCCGGGTCACCCTTTTGATCCAGACGGGTCCGACCTCAGAGCCAGGCGGGCCCGATCCAATCCAGGCCCGAGTTTGTTCAAGCCCGATTGGATCAGACCCTGATCAAATCTCAGAGCGAATCGGAGGGCTTGCTCTGGCGATTGAGCAGGAACGGCGGAATCTTGGCGCCCCGCTCCTCGCTGGCCTCGGTGAAGGGGGTAGCAGCCGAGAACGAGGGCCGCTCGGGGCGGTACGGGGTGCCGCTGTCGAAGCCGGTGGCGATCACGGTCACATGGATCTCGCCCTCCAGGCGCTCATCGACGACGGCGCCAACAATGATGTTGGCTTCCGGATCGACCACGTCGTAGATCACTTCGGAGGCGGTGGTCATGTCCTCGAGGGTCATGTCCTTGCCGCCGCTGATGTTGATCACGCAGCCTTTGGCTCCGTCGATGCGGGCTGATTCGAGCAGAGGACTGGTCATCGCCGCCTGGGCAGCCTCACTGGCCCGGGAGCGGCCCGAACCGACGCCGATGCCCAGCAAAGCGGTGCCGGCGTCGGCCATGACCGAGCGCACGTCGGCAAAGTCGACATTCACCAGACCCGGCTTGGTGATGATGTCGCTGATGCCTTTGACGCCCATGCGCAGCACGTCATCGGCGGCCCTGAAGGCCTCGTTGAGGGGCGCACCGGCGATCGCATCCCGCAGCCGGT
>JBJOHB010000174.1:0-6285 GCA_046047915.1 Cyanobacteriota bacterium | reverse complement strand
ACCAGGTCTACGTGCTGCCCAAGCACCTCGACGAGATGGTGGCCCGTCTGCACCTCGAGAAGATCGGCGCCAAGCTGACCGAACTGACCCAGGAGCAGGCCGACTACATCAACGTGCCGGTCGAAGGTCCTTACAAGCTGGACCACTACCGCTACTGAACCAGAGCCGGGGAGCGTCGCCCGCACTGCCGCTGGCGCGGCAACAGCGGGCTCGGCTTCCCCGGCTCTGGTTTAGCGCCGCGGGGTTGAGGGAGTACCAGGTTCAAGACTCACGCCTGAGCGTCCAAGGATGGACGGCTCAGGCTTTTTTGTGCGCGGGCTCCGAGAGGGGTGGCGTGGCTGCAAGCGCTGTGGCTGAAGTTGGCTCTTGGCGCCAAGCCTTGATCAAGGCCTGCCGCTAACCCCTTCAGCCGCTCCCCCAGCCCCCTGCCCAGTCCGTCAGCAGGCGCTCAAAACGGAACTTCCTCTTCCGAGGGTTCACCGCCCCCGAAGCCGCCGCCACCGCCCATGCCACCGCCGGCTTCGCTGTCGCGCTTGGAGCCCAACAGCTCGAGACGGTCGACCCGCACCACCGGCTTGGTGCGCTCTTCGCCGCTGGTGCGGTCGGTCCAGCGGTCGAGCTTGAAGCTGCCGATGATGCCCAGCAGGCTGCCCTTGCGGACGTAGTCGGCGGCCACCTGGGCCTGCTTGCCCCAGATCTCGAGGTTGAACCAGTCGGGTTCATCGCCACCGGCGCGGCGGTTAACGGCCAGGGTCAGGTTGGCGACGACGCTGCCGGATTCGAAGTAGCGGACTTCGGGGTCGCGGCCGGCCCGGCCGACCAGGGTGATCGAGTTGACGCCCATGGCGTTTCTCCTGTTGACGTGATGGATCTCATGATGCGGCACCTGTCCGGTCGTCGAGACCAGCGAGGGCCACATCGCTTCAGTGCCACCGTCTGGGCGGCTTGTAACACCCCTCTATGATTCAACCCCTGCAGCCCGCCGGTTTTCGTGTTTTTCCGTCGCTTCCAGTTCTCCCGCGACATCGGCATCGATCTGGGAACGGCCAACACCCTGATGTACGTGTCCGGTAAGGGCATCGTGCTGCAGGAGCCCTCGGTTGTGGCCCTCGACATTGAGCGCAATCTGCCCCTGGCCGTGGGCAATGAAGCCAAGATGATGCTGGGCCGCACCCCGGGCAACATCCGTGCGGTCAGGCCGCTGCGCGATGGCGTGATCGCCGATTTCGACGCCGCCGAGCAGATGATCAAGACCTTCATCCAGAAGGGCAATGACGGCCGCGGGCTGGTAGCCCGTCGCCTGGTGGTGGGGATCCCCAGCGGGGTCACCGGCGTCGAGCGTCGCGCTGTGCGCGAGGCCGGTCTGGCCGGTGCCCGCGAGGTGCACCTGATCGATGAGCCTGTGGCGGCAGCCATCGGCGCCGGCCTGCCGGTGACTGAACCGGTCGGCACCATGATCGTCGACATCGGTGGCGGCACCACCGAAGTGGCCGTGCTCAGCCTCGGTGGCACCGTGCTCAGCGAATCGGTGCGGGTGGCGGGCGATGAGCTCAGCGATGCGATCAGCACCTACCTCAAGAAGGTGCACAACTTGGTGGTGGGCGAGCGCACCGCTGAAGACATCAAGATCCGCATCGGTTCGGCGTTCCCGTCGGAAAGCCATGACGAGACCTCGATGGATGTGCGTGGTCTGCACCTGCTTTCAGGTCTGCCGCGCACGATCAACATTCGCGCCGGCGACATTCGCGAAGCCATGGCCGAGCCCCTCAACGTGATCGTGGAGGCGGTCAAGCGCACGCTCGAGCGCACCCCGCCCGAGCTGGCCGCCGACATCGTCGATCGCGGCATCATGCTGGCCGGTGGCGGTGCCCTGGTGAAGGGGATCAGCGACCTGATCAGCCATGAGACCGGCATCCTGGTGCACGTGGCCGAGGATCCCCTGCTCTGCGTGGTCAATGGCTGCGGCCAGGTGCTCGAGGACTACAACCGTCTGGCCCGGGTTCTGGATACCCCTGACTTCATCCGGCCGGTCGCCTGAGCCCGATGCAGGCCGGCCGCGGCGTCCGACTGCCATCCCTGCGGCTGCTGCTGACAGGTTGGCCCTGGCTGGTTCTGGCCCTGCTGCTGGTCGCCATCCGGCTCAGCAAGGGGGCCGGCTTCAGCGATCTGTACGCGCTGGCCACCCGTCCGTTCTGGCCGGGTTCAGCCCAGTCCGAATGGTTGCGCTCGGCCCAGCGCCTGGATCAGCAGAGTCGACTCGGCCAGCTTGAGGCCGACAATCAGCGTTTGCGTCGCCTGCTGGCCTTGCAGCAGCAGCCGGGTCGGGCCCGCTCGGCACCGGTGATCGCCCGGCCAGCCCAGGGTTGGTGGCAGCAGCTGCTCTTGGGCCAGGGCTCCTGGCAGGGTTTGCAAGCCGGCGATGCGGTGGTGGCCCCCGGCGGCCTCGTGGGTCGCCTGTCCACGACCACGCCCACCACGGCAACGGTGCAGCTGTTGACCGATCCCGGTAGCCGGGTCGGGGTGTGGGTGGCCCGCACCGGCGAGCACGGCCTGCTGGTGGGTCTGGGCACCCCGCGGCCGGTGCTGCGCTTTCTGGATCGGGATGCCAGCGTCAGGCCCGGCGATCTGGTGACGACGTCACCGGCCAGCACCCTGGTGCCGCCCAACCTGACGGTTGGGGTCATTCAAACGTTGGATGCCAGCATCATTCCGGCGCCCGAAGCGGTGGTGCAGCTCAGTGCCCCGTTGGCGGCGATCGACTGGGTGCAGGTGATCCCGGTTGGTGAGCGCTCTGATGGCTGACCTCTGGCGCCGCGGCTGGTGTCTGGCGACGGGTCTGCTGGTGCCGGCCCTTGCCCTGGGGTCACCCCGTTGGCTGCAGCTCGATGCGGTGGCTCCGGCCTGGTCGGTGCTCTGGTTGCTGCCCTGGGCCCTGGCCGATGGACCGTTCTCCGGCGCCCTTGTCGGAGCCGCGTTGGGCCTGTTGCTCGATGGTCTGCATCCAGGTGGGGTCAGCCAACTGCCGGCTCTGGCGCTGCTCGGCTGGTGGTGGGGGCGGCTGGGGCGTCGGGATGTGGTGCTCGAACGCAGTGCTTCGCTCGCCTTGTTGGCCCTGGCAGGCTGTCTGGTGTTGGGCGGGTCGCTGCTGGCACAGATGGTGGTGGCGGGCACCTGGCCGGCGTCGGCTTTCCAGACCCTCTGGGCCCAGACCCTGATCACAGGTTTGCTGGCACCGCCGGTGTGCTCGCTGTGGTTGCTGCTCTGGCGTCAGCAGCTGCCGGGGGTGCGCTGATGGGCATCGGCAGGCGACGGGTGTTGACGGGCCTGGCGGCCTCGGCCGGTTCGGCGCTGCTGGCGGGGGGCCTGGCCAGCTGCCGCCAGCGCGGCCCAGGCGGTGCGTCCGGCACGGTTGGCTCCCGGGTCCTCAATGTCTGGACCCTGGATCTGGCGCCCCGCTTCAACGGCTACATGCAGGCGGTCATCAGCCGCTGGGAGCGCGCCAACCCAGGGATCAGGGTGCGCTGGACCGATGTGCCCTGGGCCTCGGTCGAGCGCAAGCTGCTGGCGGCCGTGTTCGCCCGCACGGCCCCCGACCTGGTCAACCTCAATCCGCCGTTTGCCGCCAACCTGGCCAGCAAGCAGGGGCTGCTGGATCTGGCGCCGCTGCTGCCGGCGGGTGCTGCAGCGACCTACCTGCCCCGCATCTGGGACGCCGGCATGCAGGACGGCCAGCAGTTCGCCCTGCCCTGGTACCTGACGGCGCGCATCACCATGGCCAACCGTGGGCTGCTGCAGCGGGCTGGCGTCGCCGCTCCACCGACCCGGTGGGATCAGCTGCCCGCCTATGCCGAGGCGATTCGCCGCCGCACCGGTCGCTACGCCCTGTTCATGACGGTGGTGCCGGACGATTCGGCCGAGCTGCTTGAAACCCTGGTGCAGCAGGGGGTGCAATTGCTCGACCCCCAGCGCCGTGCCGCGTTCAATGCGGAGCCCGGTCGCCAGGCCTTTGCCTTCTGGAGTGAGCTGTACCGCCGCGGCCTGCTGCCGCGGGAGGTGGTGAGTCAGGGCTACCGCCGGGCGATCGAGCTTTATCAGAGCGGTGACTTGGCCCAGGTGGCGACCGGCCCCGATTTTTTGCGCAATCTGCAGACCAATGCCCCGGGTATCGCGGCGGTGACCGCTCCCTATGGGCCGATCACCGGCGCGTCGGGTCAAGCCAACGTGGCGGTGATGAACCTGGTGGTGCCGCGCCAGAGCGCCATGGCTGCGGCAGCGGTCAGCTTTGGCCTGGAGCTCACCAACCCGGCCAATCAGCTCGCCTTTGCCGAGCAGGCCCGGGTGCTGCCGTCGGCCGCAGCCGCCCTGGCCCAGCTGCAGGCCGGCCTGGCGAGCGAGCGACCGCAGCAACCCGCTGAGCAGCTGGTGCAGCGGGCCCGGTCGCTGTCGGCCGAGACGCTCGAGCGGGCTGGGGTGCTGGTGCCGGCGACCCCAGGGATCAAACGGCTCCAGGCCATCCTGTACACCCAGCTGCAGCGCGCCATGCTCGGCGAACTCAGCAGCGATCGCGCCCTGGCCGAGGCCGAAGTGCAATGGAACCGTTATGCCCAAGCCCGCTGGCCCTGATCGGCCGCAGACCCGCCGCATCCTTCCTGTAGAAATTCTTAAAAAACGGCAAATCCCTGCTCCCAGGGGGGGTTCTGGGGATGACCGGGAGGCGTGCCTGAGGGTAAGGTTGCGTTTCTTCATGAAGCTGGGTGCCCATGCCCTCTGAGGTCATGACCCAACAGCGCGATCTCGGCGGTGAACAGGCAGGCGGGTCCCAGTCGGCCGAACACCGGGCCACCCTGCTGGTGGTCGACGACGAAGCAGCCGTGCGGCGCGTGCTGGTGATGCGTCTGCAACTGGCCGGTTATCGGGTCATCTGTGCCGAAGACGGCGAAGAGGCCCTGGCCTTGTTCCATCAGGAACAGCCTGACCTGGTGGTGCTCGATGTGATGCTCCCCAAGCTCGACGGCTTTGCGGTCTGCCGTCGCCTGCGGGCCGAATCCTGTGTGCCCATCATTTTTCTGTCGGCCCTTGATGCCATTGCTGAGCGGGTCTCGGGTCTGGATCTCGGGGCCGACGACTACCTGCCCAAGCCTTTCTCTCCTAAGGAGCTTGAGGCCCGCATCGCCACCATCCTGCGGCGGGTGGGGCGCGGTTCGGCCGGCAGCGAACCCCGTGATTTGCCCACCGGCAGCGGCGTGCTGCGCATCGGTGGCCTGGTGGTCGACACCAACCGACGCCAGGTGACCCGCGATGGTGAGCGCATTGCGCTCACCTACACCGAGTTCAGCCTGCTGGAGCTGTTGTTCAAGGAGCCCGGTCGGGTGGTGCCCCGCGCCGAGATTCTTGAGCAGCTCTGGGGGTATCCGCCGCGCCGCGCCGCCGACCTGCGCGTCGTCGACGTCTACGTGGCCAGGCTGCGGGGCAAGCTCGAGCCGGACCCCCGCAATCCGGAGCTGATTCTGACCGTGCGCGGCACCGGGTATGCCTCCCAGCGCATGCGAGAAGCCTCCATCGCCGCGGCCGGCTAAGGCGATCAGGCGGATCGGCGCTCCTGCAGGATGGGCGCAGCCGAAACGCCCTTGAACCCTTGTCGGATCTGCGCGAGACCCGCCTGGAGAAGGCCGCCGCCCTGCAGGCCATCGGCCAGGGTCCCTATGGCTTGGGGTTTGCGCCCAGCCACAGCACCGCCGCGTTGCAGCAGGCCCACGCCGATCTGGCCAACGGCGAGGAACGCGACATCCCTGTCGCCGTGGCTGGCCGGGTGATGACCCGTCGGGTGATGGGCAAGCTGGCCTTCTTCACCCTCGTGGATGAGAGCGGTCCAATCCAGCTGTATCTGGAGAAGGCGACGCTCGACGGGGCTGCCCCCCAGTCGTTTGCCCAGCTCACCGCGTTGGTGGATGCGGGCGATCTCATCGGCGCGAGCGGCACCCTGCGCCGCACCGACCGCGGTGAACTGTCGGTCAAGGTGACCGGCTGGCAGATGCTCTGCAAGAGCCTGCAGCCCCTGCCCGACAAATGGCACGGCCTGGCCGACGTCGAAAAGCGCTACCGGCAGCGTTACCTCGATCTGATCGTCTCGCCCCATACCCGCGAGACCTTCAGGCGCCGGGCCTTGGCGGTCAGCGCCATGCGCCGCTGGCTCGATCAGCGGGGGTTTCTGGAGATCGAGACACCGGTGCTGCAGAGCGTGCCGGGGGGGGCCGATGCCCGCCCGTTCGAGACCCATCACAACGC
>JBJOHB010000173.1:0-16961 GCA_046047915.1 Cyanobacteriota bacterium | reverse complement strand
CAACTACGTGGGCCGGGCCACACCGCTCTATGAAGCGGAGCGGCTGACGGCCCATTACGCCCGGCCGGAGGGCGGCCCGCGCATCTGGCTCAAGCGCGAGGACCTGAATCACACCGGTGCCCACAAGATCAACAACGCCCTGGGCCAGGCCCTGTTGGCGTTGCGCATGGGCAAGAAGCGAATCATTGCCGAGACCGGCGCCGGCCAGCACGGGGTGGCCACCGCCACGGTGTGCGCTCGCTTCGGGCTCGCGTGCGTCATTTACATGGGCGCCGAGGACATGCGCCGCCAGGCGCTCAACGTGTTTCGGATGCGGCTGCTGGGGGCCACGGTGCAGCCTGTCACGGCCGGCACCGCCACGCTCAAGGACGCCACCAGTGAGGCGATCCGCGACTGGGTCACCAACGTCGAGACCACCCACTACATTCTGGGTTCGGTCGCCGGACCCCATCCCTACCCGATGCTGGTGCGCGACTTCCATGCCTGCATCGGCAAGGAGGCCAAGGCCCAGTGCCACGAGGCCTTTGGTCGACTGCCGGACGTGCTGGTGGCCTGCGTCGGCGGCGGCTCGAACGCCATGGGCCTGTTTCACCCGTTTGTGCAGGACACCAGCGTTCGCCTGGTGGGGGTCGAAGCGGCCGGTGAGGGGGTGGCCAGCGGCCGCCATGCCGCCACGATCACCGAGGGCCGCATCGGGGTGCTGCACGGCGCCATGAGCCTGCTGCTGCAGGACAGCGAAGGTCAGGTGCAGGAGGCCCACTCGATCAGCGCCGGTCTCGACTACCCGGGGGTCGGCCCCGAGCACAGCTACCTGCGCGAGATCGGCCGGGCCGAGTATCTGGCTGTCACCGACGACGAGGCGCTGACGGCCCTGCGCTTGGTGAGCGAACTGGAGGGCATCATTCCGGCTCTCGAGACGGCCCACGCCTTTGCGGCGCTGGAGACCCTCTGCCCCACCCTGGCTCCCGGCACCGAGGTGGTCCTGAACCTGTCGGGCCGCGGCGACAAGGACGTCAACACCGTCGCCGAGAAGTTGGCCGACAAGCTGGGAGGGCTGGGGGCCTGAACCACGGCACCGCCAGCAGCCCCGCTCAGCCTCGAATCTTGGCTCAGCCGGGAAGCCTGGCTGCGGTGAACCAGCTCAGGACCAGCAGGGCGTAACCGCTCAGGGCCCCGATCTGCACGATGGTGCCCATGCGATCGATCTGGCGCCCAACGGCCGTGTGTTGGTCGTGCGGTGCCTTGTTCAGCAGGTTGCTGGAACGGATGAACAACACAAAGATCGCCAGGGTCACCAGGTAGGAATAGGCATAAAGGCCGTCCAGGAAGGTGAGGTAAGGGAGGGACGGCAGCGAATCGCGATAGGACTGCTGCATCAGCACGATCGTGAGCAGCACAACGGGTGGGATGGCCAGTCGCTCGGATCCCATGGCGCTGCAGATGTTGGGTGCAAACAGGGTCAGGGACATCACGATGATCAGTGGCAGAATCCATTCGACCAGGGCCGCCCAGAAGCTGGTCTGATATGAGACCAGAAATTCGAGCCGCGATGGTGGCAGTGACCGGATTTGCTCGAGTCTTGAGTTGCGCGTGCGTTGGATGGGTTTGAATTGCCAGCCGGACAATTCGTAGCCGTTGATGTTGACTCTGGATCCCAGTTCGCCCTCGCCGGCGACGAGTTGCAGTGGTTGATGCGAGTCTGCTGTGCTGAGTGGCGTTGGCTCGGCCTGAATGATGACCGGCAGGTCCAGCCCGCCAAAGGGTGACAGCCGAAAATCAACGTCGTCGGCGTAGAAGTTGCCGTTGAAGGTGTAACTCGAGCGGCGCCGGCCATCGCTCAATTGTTCTGGGGTCTGATTGAGATGAATCAACTCGGAGTCCCAGGGCTTGATCTTGTTGTAAAAGCTGACCAGTTGGATGGGGTCAATGTTGTTCTGGCGCAGTTTTTGTTCGATCTGGGCTGAATAGGTCAGCCACAATTTGCCTTCGACTGTGTAGGACTTGTCGTTGGTTGAAAAGCCGTAGATGTTGGCCAGGCGCATGTCGACCACGATCGCCTCGGCGGGCAGCCGCGTGTCACGTGCTGCTGGCGCTGCTTGCAACGGTGCCTGCAGCCCTTGCAGCCCTGTTGCCAGTCCCAGCCCAAGGGCCACGGCCAGCGCAACCGCGATCAGGCGGGTCAGCCGTCGCGTGATGGCGTGGCGTGCTGCGGGCTGCGGGCACAGGTGGATGGCCATGGGCCGGTGGTGCTGCTCAGCTCAGCAAGCGTTGTAGCAATTCGGCGGCTGATCGCACAGCGGCGCGGGCCGTGGCATAGGCCATGCGCATCGGGCCCACCAGGGCCACCCTGCCCTGGGAGCCATCGGCGCAGCGGTAACTGGCCTGGACGACGGCGCATTGGTTGAGGGCCTGGTGGGGGTGCTCGTGGCCGATCCAGATGCTCCCGTCGCCCGGTTGGGGACCCAGCACCTCGGTCGGATGGGTTTCAACCAGCTCCACCAGCGGCAACAGGCTGGAGGTGCGTTGAAATTCAGGCTGGCTCAGCAGACCGCCCAGGCCGGTGGCCACCACGGTGTCGGGTTCGTGCTGGCGGTGGTCGTGATGGTCCAGCACCTGTCTCAGCAGGGTGCCGCTGCTGCGCAGCTCGGCCGGCAGCCGTTCCCAGGCCAATGTCCCCGCGGCTTCGGCCGCGTCGGACCCGTGTAGCTGGGCGTTAAGCCAGCGCTCCAACATCGGGATCTGGTGATCCAGACCCGGGGGCAACCGCAGGTTGAGGCTGCTGCTCGAGGCTGCTCCTTCGACCAGAAACACCAGTAGGCGGTCGTCGCGGGCCACCAGGCGAACGGCCTGCAGATCGCGCTGGGGCCGTTGCGGCGGGGTGATCAGGCTCAGCAGGCCCGTCAGGTCGGCCAGCCGCCGGGCCAGGTGCAGCAACAGGTCGTCGAGGGCTGCCCATTGCAGGCTCAGCCCCATCAGCTCCCGTTGCAGTTGCAGGGCGGCCGCCCCAGGTGCGGGCAACAGTTGGTCCACATAGGCCCGGTAGCCCGCCTGGCTGGGGATGCGCCCAGCCGAGGTGTGGGGCTGGGTGAGCAATCCGCGTTGCTCCAGGGCGCCCATCGCCGAGCGCACCGTGGCAGCACTGGCCCCCAGGCCAAAGCGCCGCACCAGGGTCTTGCTGCCTACCGGCTCGGTGGTGTCGACGTAATGCTGCACCGTCGCCTGCAGAACCTGTTGTTGGCGGGGAGAGAGGCTCTGCAAGGGTTGGCCGTGCTCCAGCCGGCGGAGATGCCGCGAGCGTAGGGCGATTCAGCCCGCGTTTGGCACCGTCGCGCGGCTCGTCGCACGGCTAGTAACGCGGCACGGCGGGGTCGACCTCCACGCTCCAGGCGTCGATGCCTCCCTGCAGGTTGAGAACGGTGGTGAATCCCTGCTGCTCGATCAGCCAGCAGCCGAACTGCCAGCTGCGCACCCCGGCGTGGCAGAGCACGACGACGGGCTGGTCACGGTTCAGCAGGGTGTCCACCCGATCCATCCACGCGGCGGCCCGGCTCAGGGGCAGGTGAATGACCGGCTGGTCGAGCCTGGCGATCGCCAGCTCCTGGTCTTCACGCACATCGACCAGCTGGATCAGCTCGCCGGCCTGCAGGCGCTCGTGCAGCTGGCGGGCGCGAATGCCGAGGGGAGTGGTCATGGCGGCCACAGGGGTCAAGATGGACCCATCCTGCGTGGGTTGCATGAAGGCCCGCCCGTTTTTGGCGGTGGTGCTGGCGAGTCTGATGGCGTTGCTCGCCATGGCCGGCACAGCCTGGTGGTGGGTGCTGGCCCATTCGCCGCTGCAGCTTCAGCATCACAGCCTGGCGATGCCGCTGGCGGCCCGCTTTGTGCCCCGTCAGGCCCCCTTGAGCCTGTTTGTGTTCAGCGATGGCCGCCAGCTCGAGGGCTATGCCCGGGCCGTCGCCCCCAGCCGCCAGCGCCGTCAGGCGGTCGCCGCGGTCGCCGCCCTGCGCGACGGTGCCTTTGCCGCTGCGGGCCTCGATTACGCCAGTGAGCTGGCTGGGTGGCTCGCGCCCGAAACCGGCCTGGCCCTGCTGGCCGACAGCGCCGATGCCCCTCCTAACGGCTGGTTGCTGAGCCTGCGCAGCCGCGACCCGGAAGGGGCGCGGCGGTTTGTGCAGCGCTTCTGGCAGACCCGCAGCCTGGCCGGCACCGATCTGCAGGTCAGCAGCTACCGCGGCATGGGGCTGATCAGCGGCCGTGGCGGCCTGGTGGGCCAGCCCAGCCAGCCGCTGGCCACGGCCCTGATCAATGACGATTTGGTGCTGATCGCCTCGGGCCGTGGGGTGCTGGAGCAGGCCCTTGATGTCTCCCAGATCGACGAGCTGAACCAGGCCGCCAATCCCGTTTTTCAGGCCAGCCTGCGCGAGCTGGGCCAGGGGGTGGCGCTGATCAGCGCCCGGCCCGCAGCCCTGCAGCGCTGGTTGTGGCCGGGGGCCGCCAGCCTGGTGGCGGCCGTGCGCCCCGAGGGGGCCACCCTGGCCGTGGACGCCCGGCTCGAGCTGGCCGACGGCGCCTTGGTCGGCCCTGCCGCGACCCCCGACGGCTCTGCCGCGGCGGCGTTGTTGCAGGCCTATCGCGGCGAGGCCGACAGCCTGGCGCTGCTGCAGGCACCCGCCGACTGGGGGCCGGCGCTGCAGGGGCTGCTGCAACGGGTGCTGGCGGTCGAGTCCGGCTCGATGCCGGCGCTGGTGGCCGCTGCCGACCATGGCCCGTTGCTGTGGGCCCAGGGCCCCCTGGGCTGGCAGCTGGGCAGCTCCGCCGATCACCCTGACCCCGAGCAGTTGCAGGACAGCCTGCGGGCCGCGGGACTGGTCGAAGCCCCCCTGCAGCTGCAGGGTCAGACCGTCCAGGTCTGGACCCGGCTGGCGGCGATCACGCCGGCGGCCCTGCGCAAGCAACGCGGCGACGAGGACCCACGCCTGCAGGCCACCCTGCTGGGCGCCCACACCCTGCCGGTGGCCAGCGGAGCTGAGGCGCCCATTTGGTGGGCCCAGACCCTGGCCGTGCTGTCGCAGCAGCTGCAGCAACGGCAGCAGCCCCGCCAACGGCTGGCCCAGCTCGACGACCTGCAGGCCCAGCAGGCGCTGTTGCGCTGGGCGGTGGCCGCCGCCCCGGCCCGCGCGCTGCTGCAGTCCTGGCAGCCCTGGCAGCTGCTGTCGGGCCTGGCGGGCCAGCCCCTGGCCGAGGCGGCCCAGGGGCTGGCCCTGTCGGTCGAGCCCGATGGGGGCCAGCTGCGGCTCAAGGCGCGCCTGCAGTTCGATGCTTGAGCTGCTGCTGCTGCGCCACGGCATCGCCGCCGATGCCGCCGATGACGCCATCGATCCGGAGCTGGCCGATCGGGCCCGGCCGTTGACCCCCGCGGGCCGGCGCCGCACCGCGGCCGTGCTGCAGCGGCTGCTGGCGCTTGATCTGGCCTGTACCCAGCTGTTCAGCAGTCCGCTGCTGCGGGCCCGGCAGACGGCTGAGCTGGCCCTGCAGGCCGGCTTGGCTCCGGTCTTGCACGAGGCCCCTGCCCTGGCCCCCGGCGGCGATGCCGCCGGCTGGCTGCAGCAGCACAGCGCCGGTCAGCGCCTGAACGGGCAGCGCTGGGCGCTGGTCGGCCATGAACCCGATCTGAGCAGCCTGGCGGCCGGCCTGATCGGCGCTGCCCCGGGCAGCCTGCAGCTCAAAAAGGCGGGGGTGGCTCTGCTGGCCTGGACGCCCGAACAGTCCAGGGCCCGCCTGCTGCTGCTGGTGCCTCCGCGCGTGCTGCTGTGATCGCTACGGCCCCGAGCCCTGGGGCCGCCTTAGGTTCGAGCCATCAGCATCAGGGACATGGCCGTCGATTCCTTGACTCCCCCGGTGGAGGGGCCCGTCTTTCGGCCGGGTCTGGAGGGGGTGCCCGCCACCCACTCGGCCATCTGTGACATCGACGGTCGCGAGGGCCTGCTCACCTACCGGGGCTACACGGTCGGGGATCTGGTGGCCCAGAGCAGTTTTCTCGAAACCGCCTATCTGCTGATCTGGGGCGAACTGCCCACGGCGGCCGAGCTGCGGGCCTTTGAGCATGAGGTGCAGATGCACCGGCGGGTGAGCTTTCGCATCCGCGACATGATGAAGAGCTTCCCGTCCCAGGGACATCCCATGGACGCGCTGCAGGCCAGTGCGGCGTCCCTGGGGCTCTTCTATTCGCGCCGGGCGCTCGACAACCCCGAATACATCGTCGGTGCGGTGGTGCGCCTGCTGGCCAAGATCCCGACGATGGTCGCGGCGTTTCAGCTGATCCGCAAAGGCCAGGACCCGATCCAGCCCCGGGACGACCTGCCCTATGCGGCCAACTTTTTGTACATGCTCACCGAGCGGGAGCCCGACCCCATGGCGGCCCGCATCTTTGATGCTTGCCTGATCCTGCACGCCGAGCACAGCCTCAACGCCAGCACCTTCAGCGCCCGGGTGACCGCCAGCACCCTGACCGATCCCTATGCGGTGGTGGCCTCGGCGGTGGGCACCCTGGCCGGCCCCCTGCACGGCGGTGCCAACGAGGACGTGCTGACGATGCTCGAGGAGATCGGCAGCGAAGACCGGGTCGAGGCCTGGCTGGATCAGGCCATGGCCAGCAAACAGAAAATCATGGGCTTCGGGCACCGCGAATACAAGGTCAAGGACCCCCGCGCCGTGATCCTGCAGAAGCTGGCCGAAGAGCTGTTCGACCGCTTCGGCCACGATCCCCTGTACGACCTGGCCCGCAAGCTCGAGGACGTGGCGGCTGACCGGCTGGGCCCCAAGGGCATCTACCCCAACGTCGATTTCTATTCAGGCCTGGTGTACCGCAAGCTCGGCATCCCCGAGGACCTGTTCACGCCGATCTTTGCCATCGCCCGCACCGCCGGCTGGTTGGCCCACTGGAAGGAGCAGCTGGGGGCCAACCGCATCTACCGGCCCTCGCAGATCTACACCGGAGCTTCGGGGCGTGACTGGTTGCCGCTGCAAGCCCGCTAAGTTTCCCCTGCGGTTGCCGTGCAATGGTGAATTCCCTTGATCTGCAGGCCAGCTTCGAGGCAACCCTCGAGGGCTTCGGTCTCAGCCCCGGCATGGCCCACCTGCTGTGGTTGCCTTTGCCGATGGTGCTGGTGCTGGTGGCAGCCGTCGTGGGCGTGCTGGTCAATGTCTGGCTCGAGCGCAAGATCTCGGCAGCCGTGCAGCAGCGCATCGGCCCTGAATATGCCGGTGCCCTGGGCATCCTGCAGCCGATGGCAGACGGCCTCAAGCTGGTGTTCAAGGAGGACATCATCCCGGCGCGGGCCGATGGGCTGCTGTTCACCCTGGGCCCGGTGCTGGTCCTGGTGCCGGTGATCCTCAGCTGGCTGGTGGTCCCCTTTGGTCAGAACCTGCTGATCAGCAATGTGGGCATCGGCATCTTTCTGTGGATCGCCCTCAGCAGCATCCAGCCGATCGGCTTGCTGATGAGCGGCTACGCGTCCAATAACAAGTACTCGCTGCTCGGCGGTCTGCGGGCGGCGGCCCAGTCGATCAGTTACGAGATCCCCCTGGCCCTGGCCGTGCTGGCGGTGGTGATGATGAGCAATTCGCTCAGCACCGTCGACATCGTCAACCAGCAGAACGGTGCCGGCATTCTCAGCTGGAACATCTGGCGTCAGCCGGTGGGCTTCGTGATCTTCTGGATCTGCGCCCTGGCCGAATGCGAGCGCCTGCCGTTCGACCTTCCCGAGGCCGAAGAAGAACTGGTGGCTGGTTATCAGACCGAGTACGCCGGCATGAAGTTCGCCCTCTTTTACCTGGGCAGCTACATCAACCTAGTGCTCTCGGCCCTGCTGGTTTCGGTGCTGTACCTGGGGGGCTGGGGTTTTCCGCTGCCGATCGAGTGGCTGGCCGGCTGGCTCGGTCAGTCGATCGATGCGGCGCCGGTGCAGGTGATCGCCGCGTCCGTCGGCATCGTCATGACCGTGCTGAAGGCCTATCTGCTGGTCTTCCTGGCGATCCTTCTGCGCTGGTCGGTGCCGCGGGTGCGGATCGATCAGCTGCTCAACCTGGGCTGGAAGTTCCTGCTGCCGATCGGTCTGGTCAACCTGCTGGTGACCGCAGGCCTCAAGCTGGCCTTCCCGGGAGCCTTTGGCGGATGATCCAACCGCTGCCCCAGCTCCACGGCAACCGCCTCCATCATGGGTGCAGGCCTTCTTCCCGCCTGTTCCCGTTCTTCCGTTCCCACTGAACCGCCATGTTCGGGTTTCTCAAGCAAGTCGGCGACTACACCCGCGAGGCGGTTGGTGCGGCCCAGGCCATGACCCAGGGCCTGGGCGTCACCTTTGACCATCTGCGCCGGCGGCCGGTCACGGTCCAGTACCCCTACGAGAAGCTGATCCCTTCAGAGCGCTATCGGGGCCGGATCCACTACGAGTTCGACAAGTGCATCGCCTGCGAAGTGTGCGTGCGGGTCTGCCCGATCAACCTGCCGGTGGTCGATTGGGTGATGAACAAGGCCACCAAGAAGAAGGAGCTGCGCAACTACTCGATCGATTTCGGGGTGTGCATCTTTTGCGGCAACTGCGTCGAGTACTGCCCGACCAACTGCCTGTCGATGACCGAGGAGTACGAGCTGGCGGCGTTTGATCGCCACAGCCTCAACTACGACAACGTCGCCCTGGGCCGCCTGCCCACCAGCGTGACCACCGATCCGTCGGTGATCCCCCTGCGGGAGCTCGCCTACCTGCCCAAGGGCCAGATCGAACCCCATGGCGTCCCTGCCGATGCCCCCAGGGCCGGCCAACTGCCCGAGCAGGTGCTCGAAAGCTTGCCCAAAGCACCGCCAGCATCCGAAGCTGCCGCCAATACCGCGGGAGGCGCCGACGCATGACGATCGCTTCGACGACCCAGCTGATCTGTTTTGCGGCCCTGTCGCTCACCCTGGTCGTGGGCGCGTTCGGCGTTGTGCTGTTGCCGAACATTGTGTATTCGGCCTTCCTGCTGGCTGGGGTGTTTCTCTCGGTCTCGGGTCTCTACCTGCTGCTCAACGCCAGCTTTGTGGCTGCCGCCCAGATCCTGGTCTATGTGGGCGCGGTCAACGTCTTGATCTTGTTCGCGATCATGCTCGTCAACAAACGGGAGGATCTGTCGGCGATCCCGGGGCTGGCCCTGCGTCGGGTGTTGTCGGCCGCCGTTTGCGGAGGCCTGTTCCTGTTGCTGGTGCGCGTGGCCTTCACCACGCCCTGGGCCCTGCCGGGCCCTGCGGCCATCGGCGAAGAGGCCACAGCCCGCATCGGCGAGCACCTGTTCAGCGACTATCTGCTGCCGTTCGAGCTGGCGTCGGTGCTGTTGCTGATGGCGATGATCGGCGCCATTGTGCTGGCGCGCCGCGATGTGTACGCCAGTGACGTGATCACCGGCGAACCGGCCGATCAAGGCCTGATCGAGAAGGCCCGTACCCCCCTGCTGACCAGCAAGCCATGACCCTGCCCACCGAGATTCCTCTGCAGGCCTACCTGGTGCTGGCGGCGATCCTGTTCTGCGCCGGTGTCTGGGGCCTGATCAACAGCCGCAATGCGGTGCGGGTGTTGATGAGCATCGAACTGATGCTCAACGCGGTCAACCTCAACCTGATGGCCTTTTCCAGCTACCTGGACGGCCAGTTGATTCGCGGGCAGGTGTTCGCGATCTTTGTGATCACCGTGGCCGCTGCCGAGGCGGCCGTGGGCCTGGCGATCCTGCTGTCGCTCTATCGCAACCGCGAGACCGTCGACATGGAGCGCTTTAACCTGCTGCGCTGGTAGGGCTCAGGGCCATGCGCCTCGATCGCGTCTGGTTGATCGTGCGCGCGGGCAGCCAGGCGGCCCAGCGCCAGGCCCGTCGCTGTGCCGACGACCTCAAGGCCCAGGGTGTGGCTGTGGTCACGGCCACCAGCGGTCTGGCCAGCAACCCTTTCCCCGGACTGCTGGCTACCGAATCAGAGCTGCCCGATCTGGCCCTGGTTCTGGGGGGCGACGGCACGGTGCTGGGGGCCGCACGCCACCTGGCGCCGCTCGATGTGCCGATCCTCAGTTTCAACGTGGGCGGCCACCTGGGCTTTCTGACCCATGAGCGCAGCCTGCTGCGCCTGGCCGACCAGGACGACAACCTGTGGCAGCGGCTGCGCGATGACCGCTTTGCCCTCGAGCGCCGCATGATGCTCGAGGCGCGGGTCATCCGTGGCGGCAGCCGCGAGCCCCAGGCCATGGGCAGCGCCGATGCCGATGGCGACGGCCCCCATCTGGCGCTCAACGACCTCTATTTCAGGCCCTATCTCGACGAGGTGTCTCCCACCTGCCTGCTCGAGCTGGAGATCGACGGCGAGGTGGTCGACCAGTACCGCGGTGACGGGTTGATCATGGCCACACCCACCGGCTCCACCGGCTATGCGATGGCTGCCGGGGGGCCGATCCTCCATCCTGGGATCGAGGCGATCGTGGTTAACCCGATCTGTCCGATGAGCCTCTCCAGCCGGGCTGTGGTGGTGCCCCCGCGCTCGCACCTGTGCGTCTGGCCCCTGGGGGAGCTGAGCCGCAGGGTCAAGCTCTGGAAGGATGGGGCCTACGCCACCGTGCTCGAACCCGGTGATCGCTGCGTCGTGCAGCGCAGCCCCCACCCGGCCCTGATGGTGATTCTCGATCAGAGCCCCTCGTACTACAGGGCTCTGACGCGCAAACTGCACTGGGCCGGCAGCCTGACGGCCGCCGATCATTCCCACAACTGATCGCGGCGCTGACCCCGATGGCTTTCGAGATCGAACGGCGGTTTTTGGTCGGCATTGGCCCCGACGGGTCCGCGACCCCGTGGGCGCCCCATGTGACCTGGACGGCACGGCTGCAGCAGGGGTATCTGAGCGCGTCGGCCGATGGGTTCACCACCCGGGTGCGCAGCGATGGCCGTGGCGGAGCCTGGTTGACCCTCAAATGCGGCACCCCCGCCAGCGACGGCCTGGTGCGCCACGAGTTTGAGTACCCGATCCCCCCGGCCGATGCCCAGGCCCTGCTGGAGCTCTGCCCCAGCGCCCTGCGCAAATGGCGCTATGGCCTCGATCTGCCGGGGGGCGACTGGGTTCTCGATGTGTTTGAGGACGCCAATGCCCCGCTGGTGATCGCCGAGGTGGAGCTGGCCAGTCCGAGCCAGCCTGTGGTGGTCCCCCCCTGGTGCGTGCAAGAGATCACCGGCCAGGGGGGGTTCAGCAACGCAGCCCTGGCTGGCACCCCCCTGGCGTCCTGGAGTGTGGACACGCGTCAGCAAACGCTCCTTAGGATCAAAACTGAGGCAGGGATGACGCATTGAGCCAGCAGCTGACCCAGCCCGAGGTGACGGTTGCACCGCGGGTGGCGCTGTACGACCAGCAGGGGGTGTTTCGCTTTGCCGGTGTCGGCGAGGCTGACTGCCTGGCCTATGCCGACCTGTTTGCCCTGGCAGCGGGATCGTTCACCCTCGTCTCCCTGGAACCTGGTCCGTGCGCGCTGGTTTCTCGGGCAGGCTGCAGCAGTTGAAGCCGTCGCGGCAGATCTTGCCGTTGTCCATTGCCCAGTTCAGCAGCGCAACCCGGTTTTTGGCGCCGGTCTTGGTGAGGATGTTGCTGACGTGGTTGTCGACGGTGCGTTTGCTGATCGTCAGTTCTGAAGCGATTTCCTGATTGGTGAGGCCGCGAGCCACCAGGTCGATGATCTCGATCTCCCGCTCCGAGAGATCACTGCGCAGCTCGCCGTTCAGGGGGCCCGTGGTCTCCATGGCGTCACCGCCCAGGTGATCCCGTCACTGTAGGCAGGGTGCCAGCAGTGCTGTCCCGGTGGTCGATGATGGGGCCTGGTACGGCTGCTGCGGTTTGCTGCTTCAACAGGCCCTGGCAACGGGCGGCTTTGCGATCACGGCCGAGGTCACGCCCCCCCGGGGCGGCGACCCTGCCCGCACCCTGGCGGCGGCCTCGGCGTTGCGAGGCTGGGTGCATGCGGTCAACGTCACCGACGGCAGTCGGGCCGTGATGCGCATGAGCAGCATCGCCGTCTGCCGGCTGATGCTCGAGGCCGGCATTGAGCCGGTGCTGCAGATGGCCTGCCGCGACCGCAACCGCATCGCCCTGCAGGCCGATCTGCTGGGCGCCCATGCCCTGGGTCTGCGCAACCTGCTCTGCCTGACCGGCGACCCGGTGCGCGCCGGGGATCAGCCCGACACCCGCGCCGTCAACGAATTGGAGTCGGTGCGCCTGCTGCAGCTGGTGGGCCAGCTCAATGCGGCTCTGGACCCGGTGCAGGGGCTCCTGCCCGATGGCGGCACGGCCTTCTTTGCCGGGGCGGCGGCCGATCCCCAGTCGCCCAGCCTCAGCGGCCTGCGCAGCCGCCTGCGCCGCAAGCAGCAGGCCGGGGCCCGGTTTGTGCAGACCCAGATGGTCAGCGATGCTGAGGCCCTGCGCCGCTTTGTTGGTGAGATCGCCGCCCCCCTGGGCCTGCCGGTGCTGGCGGGGGTGTTCCTGCTGAAGTCGGCCCGCAATGCCGCCTTCATCAACCGGGTCGTTCCCGGCGCCAACATTCCGCAGGCGGTGATCGACAGGCTCGCGGCCGCCAGCGATCCGGCGGCCGAAGGGATTGCCATCGCCGCCGAGCAGGTGGCCAGCTACAGCCAGATCGCCCAGGGGGTGCACCTGATGGCGATCAAAGCCGAAGAACGCATTCCCGAGATCCTGCGGCAGGCCGGCATCCAGCCCTTAGCTGGCGGCCGCCCCCAGGGCCAGGTCACTGCCGAGCAGCTCAGCCAGAGCCTTCTGCTGGGGTGAGGGTTCGACCACGTCCTGGCGGCGGGTGTCGGTGATCAGCCAGTCGAGGGCCGCTTCCTGCAGATCGAAGTGGTCCCCGTTGCGGTCGACGCAGTAGCGGCCAAACACCAGCTTTTCGGCCAGGCGCACACCGGGACCGATGCGCGAATAATCAAAGATGATCGAGTTGTCGATCGTCGCGCCTTCGCAGATGTGGCAGCTGGGGCCGATCATGGCCGGGCCGATGATCGTGGCACCGTCTTCGATCTTGGTCATGCCGCCCACGTAGATCGGCCCTTTGACGGTGATCTTGTCCCAGTTGGCGGCCACGTTCAGACCGGTGAAAATGCCGGGCCTGACCTCATGGCCGGGGATCTGCACCTGCCGCACCTGACCCTGCAGCACGCTGCGGATCGCCTGCCAGTAGTCGGGCACCTTGCCGATGTCGACCCACTCGAATTCCATCGGCAGGGCATAAAAGGGAGCCCCCGATTCGACCAGTTTGGGAAACAGGTCCGAGCCGATGTCAAAGGGCACGCCGGCGGGCACATAGTCGAGCACCTCGGGCTCGAAGATGTAGATGCCGGTGTTGATCATGTTGCTGGCGGCCTCGGTCACCGCCGGCTTCTCCTGGAAGGAGCGCACACGGCCGTCGTCATCGGTGACGACGACGCCGTAGCTGCTCACCTGCTCCATCGGAACCCGCTTGGTGATCAGGCTGGCCAGGGCGCCTTTGGCCTTGTGGCGCCGCACCGCTTCGGTGAGGTCCAGGTCGATCAGGGCATCGCCGCACAACACCACGAAGGTGTCGTCAAAGAAGGGTTGAAAGGTCTGGATCTTTTTGAGTCCACCGGCCGAACCCATGGCTTGGCCGATCAGTTCCCCATCTTCGATGCGGCCCTCAAAGCTGTAGGCGATCTGCACGCCAAAACGCTGGCCGTCACGGAAATAGTTCTCGATCTCCTCCGCCAGGTGGGAGACGTTGACCATGATTTCGTTGAAGCCGTGCTCCCGCAGCAGCTCCAGCAGAAACTCCATCACCGGCTTCTGCAGGATCGGGATCATCGGCTTGGGAATGGTGTGCGTGATGGGACGCACCCGGGTTCCCTTGCCGGCCGCGAGAATCATCGCCTTCATCGGCGGGGCTCACTTCGGTCGGTTGGCGGCAAGCCTAGTCGGCGCCTCAGGCGGCCAGGGTCTCATGAGACGGCCCCTGAGCTGACCCCTCGGGCCCGGCGCTGAGCGCGCTCAGGGGCAGTTGCCGGCTCTCACCGGTCTCGAGCAGGCGCCGCAGCAGAAGCGGGCCATACAGACCCCCCTGCTGCTGCAGCTCCACCTTGCCCTGGTGGGCCAGGAACAGCAGTGCCCAGAACACTCCGGCCCGGTCGCTGTCCAGCTCGTCATGCTGGCGCTGCCGCTCGACCAGGGTGCTCCAGGCGCCGCACAGCTGGTCAAAGCCGGCCCAGTCGCTGGCCGGATCCCACGTCAGCAGAAAGCGGCTCAGGGCGGCCGTTGTCTCTGGCAGCTTCTCGCGGTGCGCCAGGGCCGCCACCTGGGCGATGGCGGCTCGTTCGCTGTAGCGCTTGGGCCGGTGCCGGGAGCGGCTGCGCAGCTCTTCGCTTTCGAGCCGCTCGGCGATGTCTTCGAGCTGGCGAATCAGCTCGCCCAGGGTCACGGGCCGCTGCAGCGGCGGCGGCGCCACCGGCCGGCGCCACAGGTGGCGTTCCGGCCGGCTGGGCAGGCTGAAGCCCGGGTTCACCAGCCAGCCCTGGCCGTCGGCGTCGCAGTCAAACGGCTCCTCCTCCTCCAAGGCCGGTGGCGGGGGAAAGGTGGCGGCCTCGAGCACCTCGGCCTTAAGGCTCACCAGCACCGAGGCGGCCAGAAAGGCCTCGCTGGTTTCGGCCAGGTCGTGTTCAAAGCTGCCGCCACTGGCCGATCGGGGGCGCTGCAGCGGCGGGGTGAGTGTCAGACGGCTGCGCAGCTGGTCCAGAAAGCCGTCGACCACGGCGATCACATCGACGTCCCAGGGGTCGATGTCGCCGCGTTCTGCAGCATCCTGCAACAGCCGGATCGCCAGCCGGGCCCCCGCTTCAGCCAAGGCCGGGGGTGCAGAGGTTCGGTCGTGCCATCGCGCCTTGCACCATCGCTGCACGCTACCGGCAGTGGCCCGCGCGCACCAGTGGCACCAGTGGCGTGGGTGTTGAGGGCGTGGGCGGTCAGTTCACCGCCACGCTGCTGCCACCGCTCTCGCCGGCCGCCGGCAGCAGCCCCAGCTGGGCATCCACGGTGGCGCGGTAGCGCTGCAGGTCGTTCTCGAGCTCACGAATGCGCACCTGTTGGGCTTCCATTTCACCCTGGGCCTGAACCGCCTCGACCTTGCGCACCACGCCGGTCCAGACGGCGAACACCCAGGCCGCTGTGGCGCCGATGCCGCCCACCACCAGCAGCATGGCGGCCAGGGGCAGAGTCGCCTTGATCCCCGGCAAAAAGTGCACGGTGGTGGGGGCGGTGTTCTCGAGGGTGAACATCACCATCGCCAGGCCGAAGCTGAAGATCAGCAGAAAATTCAGCTGTTTCATGCGGTCAAAACGGGCGGGTGGACGGTGCCGTTGGTTTGGTCAGGCAGGTTAGGTCCATTCAGCCGGGGATCATCGGTGCCTTCAGGGGCATCTGGCGGATCAGCGAGCCGCCGGCAGGGGCGGTCAGGGCCTTCATGGCGCTCTCGTTGCGCGCCACCAGCGTTTCCATCGCCGCGCTGTAGGTGTCGGTGATCAGCCGCGGGTACAGGCCGATGCCAATGATCGGCACCAGCAGGGCGCCGATCACATAGATCTCGCGCGGTTCGGCGTCGACCAGTTCAGTGTGGGAGGCCAGTTCGACATTCTCCTTGCCATAGAAGATCTCCCGCAGCATCGACAGCAGGTAGACCGGCGTCAGGATCACGCCGACCGCCGCCAGGCCGTCGATCACGATCCGGAACGGCAGGGTATAGGCGTCGTCGGTGGCGAAGCCCACGAACACCATCAGCTCGCTGACAAAGCCGCTCATGCCTGGCAGGGCCAGGGAGGCCAGCGAGCAGACGGTCCACAGGGCGAACATCTTGCGCATCTTCTGGCCCACACCGCCCATCTCATCGAGCTGCAGGGTGTGGGTGCGGTCGTAGGTGGCCCCCACCAGGAAGAACAGGCTGGCGCCGATCAGGCCGTGGCTGATCATCTGCAGCATCGCCCCGCTGGAGCCCAGGGCGCTGAAGCTGCCGATGCCGATCAGTACAAAGCCCATGTGGCTGATCGAGCTGTAGGCAATTTTGCGTTTGAGGTTGCGCTGGGCAAACGAGGTGAGCGCCGCATAAATGATGTTCACCACCCCCAGCACCACCAGCAGCGGCGCAAACTGGGCGTGGGCGTCCGGCAGGATCTGGCAGTTGAAGCGCAGCAGGGCATAACCGCCCATCTTCAGCAGGATGCCCGCCAGCAGCATGTGCACCGGCGCCGTCGCCTCGCCATGGGCATCGGGCAGCCAGGTGTGCAGGGGCACGATCGGCAGCTTGACGCCAAAGGCGATCAGCAGGCCGGCGTAACAGAGCAGCTGGAAGCCGATCGGGAAGCCCTTGTCCATCAGGGCGCTGTATTCGAAGCTGATCGGCATGCCACTGGAGCTGCCAAAGAACGCCATCGCCAGGGCCGCCAGCAGAATGAACAGGGAGCTGCCAGCGGTGTACAGGATGAATTTGGTGGCGGCGTACTGCCGTTTCTTGCCGCCCCAGATCGCCAACAACAAGTACACCGGGATCAGCTCCAGCTCCCACGCCAGGAAGAACAGCAGCATGTCCTGCACGGCGAACACCGCGATCTGGCCGCCATCCATGGCCAGCAGCAGAAAGTAGAAGAGCTTGGGTTTGAAGCTCACCGGCCAGGCCGCCAGGGCTGCCAGGGCGGTGATGAAGCTGGTCAGCAGGATCAGGGGCATCGACAGACCGTCGGCCCCGACCGACCAGGCCAGGCCCAGGTCGGGCAGCCAGTCGATGTGTTCATCGAGCTGCAGGCCCGGATCGGCGGGGTTGTACTCGTTCAGGTAGCCGCCGACGGTCAACAGAAAGGTCAACAGCGCCACCACGAGCGCAAACCAGCGCACGGTCTTGCCGTCT
>JBJOHB010000172.1:0-4528 GCA_046047915.1 Cyanobacteriota bacterium | reverse complement strand
AGGAACTGCGCCACCACCGGCTGGTGGGCGCCGATGTGGTCGAACTGGCGCCGATGCTGGACCCCAGTGGGGTCAGCAGTGTGCTGGCCGCCAAGGTCACCCGCAGCCTGCTGCTGCTGCTGGGGGCTGCCTGAGCAGCGCTCAGTAGCAGCAGGTGCCGCTGGTGCGCTGCTCTCTAAGCCGTTCGTGCTGCTGACCGATCAGCAGGATCGCCAGGGTCGGATGGTTGTGCAGCAGGTTGAGAAAGCGCAGGCGGTCGAGGCGCAGGATCTCGACGGGGGTTCGGGCAATCGCATGGCCGCGGTAGCTGCCATCGCGCCAGACGATGTCCTCGTAGCTGAACAGCTCGCCAGCCCGATAACAGAGCTTTTCGCCCTTGACACCGAGAAGCTCGACGATGCCCCGGCGCAGACCGTGGATCGAATCAGCCCGCTGTCCGGCCTTGAACACGTGGGCACCGGTGGGCAGGGTGATCACCTCACAGTCCACCTGGGCCGCCAACAGTTCAATCGGGGTGGTGAGCGTAGGGGTTGCGACCAATCCTGAAACTCCGGTGAACCAGTGATGGTTTGTTCTACAGCAACATGTCTGCCAGGGGAAGTCTGGACGAACACTGGGGCGACCGAGGACCCATCTCTACAGATTTGCTTCAGGTTTGTGCCTGAAGCGCGTCAGTCGCTGGGCAGCACGGCCTCGAGCCGCAGTTGGCGGTTCGCCCCCGTGACCGAACCCCGCGCGGTGCTGCCTGACGAGGGCACCACTGGCAACCGAGGTGGGCGCGAGGTCCAGTGGTGGCACCACAGCTCGGCCGCCAGCTCGGGATGGATCGGCAGCTGACGCAGCTGGCACCAGCCGAATTCGGCCCCGTTGGGCGGGGAACAGTGTCGGCAGCTGCGGCAGCAGGGGCGCTGGCCCATGACTCCAGCGGGTCGGCCTCCCAGCGTATGCAGGGCGAGCGGCATTGGCAGCCCCCGGGCTCCATAGGATCCGAGCCATCCCGCCGACCCTGCTGCTGTGGCCGCTGAACCGCCCCGGACCGCACCGCTGCAGCAGACCCCCCTGCTTGGCGCCGCCCTAGCCGCAGGGGGGCGCATGGTGCCCTTTGCCGGTTGGGAAATGGCCGTGCAATTTGCCGGCCTGGTGGCCGAACACCAGGCCGTGCGCGAGCGCTGCGGCCTGTTCGACATCTCCCACATGGGGGTGCTGCTGCTGCGGGGCCCCGGCGCCAAGGACGCCCTGCAGACCCTGGTGCCGACCGATCTGTTTCGGATCGGGCCGGGCGAAGCCTGCTACACGGTGCTGCTCAACGACGCCGGCGGCATTCGTGACGACCTGATCGTCTACGACCGCGGCTGGCAGGACGGCGCCCACGAGCTGCTGGTGGTGATCAATGCCGCCTGCGCCGAGGCCGACACCGCCTGGCTGCGCGAGCAGCTTGAACCGCAGGGCGTCGCCATCAGCGACCGCAAGGCAGGCGGCGTGCTGCTGGCCCTGCAGGGGCCCGAGGCGCCGGCACGGCTTGAGGCCCTGGCCGGGGGCGTGTCGCTGGCGGGCCTGCCCCGCTTTGGCCACCGCGACCTGACGCTGCCGGGCATCGGCGCAGCGTTTGTGGCCCGCACCGGCTACACCGGCGAGGATGGGTTTGAACTGCTGCTGGAACGCCAAGCCGGCATCCATCTGTGGCAGCAGCTGCTGGCCAGTGGCGTCAGCGCCTGCGGCCTGGGGGCCCGCGACACCCTGCGTCTCGAGGCGGCCATGCACCTCTATGGCAACGACATGGACAGCACCACCACCCCGCTCGAGGCGGGCCTGGGCTGGCTGGTGCACCTGGAGATGCCCAAACCCTTTGTGGGCCGCGACGTGCTCGAGCGGCAGAGCGCCGAGGGCGTCCAGCGCCGCCTGGTGGGTCTGGAGCTGCAGGGCCGCGCCATTGCCCGCCATGGCTACCCGCTGCTGCACCACGGCGAGCCGGTGGGCACGGTCAGCAGCGGCAGCTGGTCTCCCACCCTGGGCAAGGCCATTGCCCTGGCTTATGTGCCGACGGCATTGGCCAAACTGGGGACCGCACTGACGGTGCAGATTCGCGGCAAGGACGAGCCTGCCGTGGTGGTGCGTCGCCCCTTCTACAGAAGGGTGACCTCTACAGAAGGGTGATCACACCGCTGCCGATGTCGAAGTAGCAGCCGCGGACCGTGAGTTTGCCGGCGTCCACTGCCGAACGCAACACCTGACTCTTGGCCACCAGGGCGGCGGCGGCGCCACGCACATTGCCCTTGATCACGGCTTCCAGATCCTCGCCAGAGGTCATGGTGGCCCGGATCGGCAGGACCAGCTCCTCGAGCATCGGGGTCAAGGGGTTGGAGGCCATGGCCGCCTTGACAGCACCACAGCCGCTGTGGCCCATGACCAGCACCAGGGGCGTGCCGAGCACCGAGACCGCGTACTCCATCGAGGCAATCGCATCGTTGAAGGCGGTGTTGCCGGCGCTGCGCACCTGAAACAGCTCACCGGATCCTGAGGCAAAGATCCAGCTGGGATCCACCCGGGAATCGGCACAGGACAGAATCGCCGCAAAGGGCTTCTGTCCCTGGGCCAAGGCCGCCGGATCGATCTGGCAGTTGTCGTCCCAGATGGTGTTCAGCCGGTCCATCCGCTGACGCGGGGTGCCCTTGCCCGCGGCCGCCACCCAGGCTTTGGCAAAACGGCGGTTGCCTTCCTGCAGGCGGGCCAGTGAATCGGCCGGGGTGCAGGCCTGCAGGCTTTTGAGCAGCTGCGGATCCTCGGCCCCGGCGGCCATGGCCCGGCGCCCGGCCAGGGACGGCACGGCCACCCCCGCCAGCAACAGGCCCGAAGTGGTGAGCAGTTCGCGTCGGTTCATGGAGAGAGGGAGCACGTCAGGCTCCCGCTGCACGGGATCCCCACGCTAGGGACGACGGTCTGGGGAGACAACAGCCGGCGGGGGCGCCGTGGGAAAATCGCCCATTCGCCTTGGGACCAGAGCATGCGCAGCCACGGATGCGGCGACCTGCGCCAGGACGCCAGCGGCCAGCCCGTGCAGCTGTGCGGCTGGGTCGACCGGCGCCGCGACCACGGCGGGGTGATTTTCATCGACCTGCGCGACCGCAGCGGCGTCGTGCAGGTCACCGTCGATCCCGACCTGGGGGCCGAGGCCTTTGCCGCCGCCGAACACCTGCGCAACGAAACGGTGATCCAGGTGAGCGGCATGGTCAGACCCAGACCGGCCGAATCGCACAACGACAAACTCGCCACCGGCGCCATCGAGGTGCTGGCCAGCAGCATCACTGTGCTCAACGCTGTGCGCGGCAACCTGCCCTTTGCGGTGTCGGTGCACGACGACGAGCCGGTGCGCGAGGAGCTGCGTCTGCGCCACCGCTACCTGGACCTGCGCCGCGAGCGCATGGCCGCCAACCTGCGCCTGCGCCACCAGGCGGTGCGGGCGATCCGCGGCTACCTGGAGGCCGAGGGCTTCATCGAGGTGGAGACGCCGGTGCTGACCCGCTCCACCCCCGAGGGAGCCCGCGACTATCTGGTGCCCAGCCGCGTCTGCGGCGGCGAGTGGTTTGCCCTGCCCCAGTCGCCCCAGCTGTTCAAACAGCTGCTGATGGTGGGGGGCCTGGAGCGGTATTACCAGATCGCCCGCTGCTTCAGGGATGAGGACCTGCGGGCTGACCGCCAGCCCGAGTTCACCCAGCTCGACATCGAGATGAGCTTCCTGGATCAGGAGCAGATCCTGGAACTCAACGAGGGCCTGATCGCCGCCATCTGGCAGCAGGTCAAGGGCGTCGACCTGCCGCGGCCGTTCCCGCGCATCAGCTGGCATGAGGCGATGGAGCGCTACGGCACCGACCGCCCCGACACCCGTTACGGCATGGAGCTCACCAACGTGAGCGATCTGGTGGCCGACATGGGCTTCAAGGTGTTTTCAGGCGCCGTGGCTGCCGGCGGCTCGGTGAAGTGCATCGCCGTGCCCGGCGGCAACGATGCGGTGAGCAACGTGCGCATCAAGCCCGGCGGTGATGTGTTCAGCGAGGCCCAGAAAGCCGGTGCCGGCGGCCTGGCCTTCATCCGCGTGCGCGAAGGCGGCGAGATCGACACGATCGGCGCCATCAAAGACAACCTGTCTGAAGAGAAGAAAGCCGAGCTGCTGCAGCGCACCGGCGCTGAGCCCGGCACCTTGATCCTGTTCGGCGCCGGCGACACCGCCACGGTGAACAAGGCCCTCGATCGGGTGCGCCAATACCTGGCCCGCGAGCTGGGCATGGTGAAGCCCGACAGCGAAAACGACAGCTGGAACTTCCTCTGGGTGGTGGATTTCCCGATGTTTGAGTTCAACGCCGACGAAAACCGCTACGAGGCGCTGCACCACCCCTTCTGCGCCCCCAACGCAGCCGACCTCGGCAACGACCCATCCGCCTGGGCCGACACCCTGCCGGGCGCCCGCGCCCAGGCCTACGACCTGGTGCTCAACGGCCTGGAGCTGGGCGGCGGCTCCCTGCGCATCCACGAT
>JBJOHB010000171.1:0-9461 GCA_046047915.1 Cyanobacteriota bacterium | reverse complement strand
CAGCTCATCGCCGGGATCGGTGATCACCTGGGCGATGGCGTTGAAGGCCATGTTGCTGCCGGCGGTCACCAGCAGCTCGGCCCCCGTCAGATCGAGCGGGCCACCGGCCCGGCTCGGGGCGGTCAGGTCGCGGCGAATCGCCTCCAGCAGCGCCGGGTCGCCGGCCATGGCGCCGTAAGCGTTCAACGGCGCAGCATCCCCCGCCGCCAGCGCAGCTGCGGCCTGGGCCACGGCGTCAGCCACCCCCGGCGGAGGCCCCCAGCTGACCATGCCCTGGGCCAGCGACAGGCAGCCGGGGGTGGTGCGCACCAGGGAGCTGATCTGGGGGATCACCGGCCTGAGCACCCCGTCCAGGCGCCGGGCCGGCAGGGGCTGACCCGGCAGCCCAGATCTGGGAGGATCCACACGCATCACGGCACCCTGGCATGGCATCGCGGTTCGTTCTCTGGGGCACCTACTGCGACGACGTGGTCAACAAGCGAGCTCCCTACCGCGACGAGCACCTGGCCCGGCTGCAACAGCTCAAGGACGCGGGCACCCTGGTCACCCTGGGACCGACCACGGACCTGAGCCTGGTGTTCGGCATCTTTGAGGGCGAATCGGCTGAGGCGATCGAAGCCCTGGTCAAAGCCGATGTCTATTGGCGGCAAGGGATCTGGACCAGCGTCGCGATTCACCCCTGGACCCAGGCGTTCTAGGCGCGGGGCCAGCCCGCCTGGGCCTGCTGCCAGACGTAGGCCGCGACCGCCTCGGCCCCCCCGTCGCCCAGAGCTGCGGCATAACCACCCATCTGCCCGATGCCGGCGGCCGCCACCCGGGCGATCGCCTCGGGACTGGCCAGGTCCTGGCGCTCAAGCGCCGCCAGCTGGAGCGTCCTGCCGCGCCGGATGATGTTGCCGCCATGGACGTGGCAGCCGGCGCAGTTGCTCTCAAACAACAGGGCCCCATCGGCCGCCGCCTGCGCCGGCAGGGGCCACCACGCCAGCAGCACGACCAGCACCAGGACAAGGACTTGCAGCCCGCGGGTGAGCAGTGACGCCATCGGCACCAAGAGGGTGTTCCAGTCTGGGGGTTCAGGCGTTAGACAGGGCCCTGCCGAGCTTGGGTGGTCTTCGAGGTGGCGACTGCGATCACCGTGCTGCACACGGCCGATTGGCAGATCGGCAAGCCCTATGGCCGGGTTACGGATCCCGACAAGCGCAGCCGCCTGCGCCAGGTGCGGCTCGAGGCCATCGATCGCATCGCTGCAGCCGCGGCCACCTGCGAGGCGGCCGCGGTGGTGGTGGCGGGGGATCTGTTCGATGCCCCCACCCCCAGCCCCAGCGACGTGAGCGCCGTCTGCGCCGCGATCGGCCGCATCGGCTGCCCGACGCTGGTGATTCCCGGCAACCACGACCACGGCGGGCCGGGCAGCATCTGGCAGTCACCGCTGCTCGCGAGCGAGCGGCAGCGGCGGGCCCCGCAGTTGACGGTGCTGGACCAACACCACCCCCACGAGCTTGAACAGCTGGTGGTGCTGCCCTGCGGCCTGCAGCAACGCCACGAGAGCAACGACCCCTGCGGCTGGCTCAACCAGCTGGATTGGAGCCGCCTGCCCGCTGGCAAGCCCAGGCTGGTGCTGGCCCACGGCGGCGTCAGCGGCTTTGCCGGCAGCGATCTCGATGACGAGCACCCCACCGGTCCCGCCAACCTGATCAACCTCAAGGCCCCCTGGCTCGAGCAGGTCGATTACGTGGCCCTGGGTGACTGGCATGGCTGCAAGCAGGTGCACCCCAAGGCTTGGTACAGCGGCACCCCCGAGCCGGATCGCTTTCCGCGCAGCGCCGACTACCGCAGCGGCCAGGTGCTGTCGGTGGCCCTGCAGCGGGGCACGCCGGCGCAGGTGACCCCCCACGCCTGCGGAGCGGTGGGCTGGCATCCGCTGCAGATGGCCCTGAATGGCGACGCCGACCTCACCAGCCTCGAGCAGCAGGTCGAAACCCTGCTGGCGGGGCGCGTTGGCGCCGATCTGCTGCTGCTCGAGCTCAGCGGCCAGCTGAGCATCGATGGCCAGCAGCGCCTTGACGGGCTGCTGCAGCGTTGGGAAGCCCAGGTGCTGCGGCTCAAGCGCCGCGGCCAGGTGGGCCTCAGCGCCGACGCCGCCGAGCTGCAGGCTCTGGCCGAGCAAACCGACGCACCCCTGGTGGCCGCGGTGGTGCGCAACCTGCAGCAGCAACTGGCGACTGACCAGGGCGACAGCGGCGGCACCCTGGCCCAGGCCCTGCTCGAGCTGCACCGCAGCGTGGCCGACGCATGCGCCTGATCGCCGCCCGGCTCGAGCGGGTGCGGCAGCACCGGGAGCTGGAGCTCAGCTTTGCCCCGGGCCTGACCCTGATCGGCGGGCCCAACGAAGCCGGCAAAAGCACCATCGTCGAAGCGCTGCACAAGGCCCTGTTCCTCAAGGCCACGGCCACCGGCCGCGGCATCGAGGAGCTGCGCTCGCTGACCCACGGCGGCCTGCCCCAGATCGAGCTGCGCTTTGAGGCCGGCGGCCAAACCTGGCAGCTGCGCAAACGCTTTGCCGGCGCCGGCGGCACCTGCCTGCTAAGCAGCGACGGCGGCACCTCCCTGCAGGGCAACAGCGCCGAAACCCGGCTGGCGGCCCTGCTGCAGGTGCCGGGCCCGGTCGAGGGGCGCCGTATCGCCCAGCTACCCCTGCGCTGGGCCCACCTGTGGGTGCGCCAGGGCGACGCCGGCACGGACCCCCTGGCGGGCGGCCCCGAGGCCTACGACCTGGGGCAACTGGTGCAGCAACTGCAGCAGGCCGGCACCCCCGCAGCCCTGCAGGCCACGGCCAGCGCCCTGGAGTCGCCGCTCGACCGGCAGGTGCAGCAGCAGCTGCAGCAACGGCTCGAGCAGCAGCTCACCGCCACCGGCAAGGTGCGGGCGGGCTCGCCCCTGGCCCTGGCCCAGGCCCGCGAAGCCGAAGCCCGCACGGCCCTGCAACAGGGTCAGGCCCGGCTGGCCGAACTGGAAGCGGCCCTGGAGCAGCTGCGCCAGATCGCCGAGCGCCTCAGCGCGATCGAGACGCAGAGCGCGCTGCTCAACAGGCTGGGGCGCCTGCAGGCCGATGCCCAACCGCAGCAGCTGCAGCAACAGCAGCTGCAGTCGGCCCTGCGCCAGTGGCAGGCGCTGCAGCAGCAACAGCAGGCCGATCAGGCCCAGCTGACACAGCTACAGCAACAGCTTGAGCACCAGCAGCAGCAACGGCAGCAGCTCGAGCGCGCCGCGGCCGATGGCAGCCGGCAGCGCCAGGCCCTCGAGCAGCGCAGCCAGGAGCTGCTGCGGCAGCAGGACCTGCTGAGCGCTCTGGCCGATCTGGCGAGCCTGGAGCGCGAGCAGGCGCAACTGCGCCAGCACAAGGCCCATTTTGATGGGCTGCAGCAGCAGGCGACAGCCATCAAACAGCAGCTGCAGCAGCTGCCGGCGATCGGCAGCGCCGAGGTGCGGCAGCTGCGCCAGGCCGAACAGCAGCTGGTCCAGGCCCAGGCCCGCTGCCAGGGCATGGCCACCCAGGTGGACCTGCTCGAGGGCGCCGCGGTGATCAGCCTGGATGGCCAACCGCTGAGGCCCGGTGAGAGTCGCTTGCTTGAGCAACCCGCGGTGTTGGCGATCGACGGCGGCACCAGGCTGCTGATCAGCCCCGGCGGCGGGGCGGCCATCGGTGATGCCGTGGCGGCGCGGCAGCAGGCTCAGGAGCAGCTGCAGGTGTTGCAACAGCAGCTGGGCCAGCCCAACAGCGAGGCCGCCGAGGCCCTGGCCCAGCAGCGCCAGGCGCTCGAGAGCGAACTGAGCAATCTGCGCAAGGCGGCCGCGACCATTCCCTGGGCCCAACTCGATGCCCAACTGGCCGCCCTGCAGCCGCGGCGCCAGCGGCTGCAGGGGGCCCTGGCCGAACTGGGGCAGGCCAGCGACGCGCCCCGGCCCAGCCCCAGCGACCTGGATGGGCGTCAACAGACCCTCAAACAGGACCTGCAGGACCTGGGCCGGCAGCGCGCCCAGCTCGAGCAGGGCCTGGCCGCCCGACAGCAGCAGCGCGAGCAACTGGACCAGGTGCAGGGCCAGCACCAGGCCGAAGCCGGCCGCCTGGCCGGCGCCCTGGCCGCCAGCGACCAGCAGCTGCAGGAGCTGCAGCGCCAGCATGGCGACCCCCAACAGCTGGCCCAGGCCCTGGCTGCGGTGGACAGCCAGCTGCAGGAGCGCCAGGGCCAGATCGAGGCGCTGCAGCAGCAGCTCGGCGCCGCGGCCAACGACAGCGAGCTGCGCCTGCGCCAGCTCGAGGCCGACAAAGAGAACCTGCTCACCAACCGGGGCCAGCAGGAGCAGATCTGCCGCAGCCTGGGCGCGCGTGAGCCGGCGCTCGAGGTCGAACGGCAGCAGGCCGACCTCGAGCAGGCCCAGGCCGAACGCCAGGCCCTTGAGCGCAGCACCGCCGCCCTGCAGCTGTTGCTGCAGGCGTTTGCCGAGGCGCAGCAACAGAGTGCCAGCCATTACTGCCTGCCGCTGCAGGCTGCGCTGCACGGCTATCTGGACGCCCTGGGGTTGGACCCAGGCACCAGCGCACCGCTGGGGTTCACCCCCCAGCAGGGGTTCAGTGCGCTGCAATTACAACGGCAGCAGCAGCGTTTCGACTTTGCCCAGTTGAGCGGCGGCATGCGCGAGCAGCTGGCCGCAGCCCTGCGGCTGGCCCTGGCCGAGCTGCTGCTGGGCGCCTATGACGGCTGCCTGCCCCTGGTGCTGGACGATGCCTTCAGCAACAGCGATCCCCAGCGCCAGGCCGGCGTGCTGAGGATGCTCGAACGGGGCGTGCAGCAGGGGATCCAGGTGCTGCTGTTCAGTTGCACCCCCACAGCCTTTGGGCCGCTGGCGGCCCGGCTGGGCAGCCATGTAACCCTGGGGTCAGCCACCGACGCCAAGGCCTGAGCCGATGCACCAGCTGCGGGCCTACCAAGCCACGGATCTGCCCCAGCTGCTGGCGGTCTTTGGGGCGGCGGTGCGCAGCCAATGCGGCCCTTTCTACAGTTCAGATCAGGTGCAGGCCTGGGCCGAGCACGGCCAACCGGGCGGCGAGCTGGCGGCCACGATCAGCCGCGGCTGGACGCTGGTGAACCCGGTGGCCGCGGGCGACAGCCGCATCGCGGCCTTTGCCGTGCTCGATCCCAGCGACCGGCTGGCCCTGCTGTACTGCGACGGCCGCTGGAGCCGGCAGGGGCGCGGGGCCGCGCTGGTGCAGGCGCTCGAGTGCGAAGCGCGCCGGCGGGGTGTGCAGCGACTGCGCACCGAGGCCAGCCAGCTGTCGCGGCCGCTGCTGCAACGGCTGGGCTGGCAGATCGAAGCCAGCGAAACCGTGCCCTATGCCGGGGTGCTGTTTGAGCGCTGGCGCATGATCAAAACCCTCAACCTTGCCGCCGCCGCCGCCCATGGCTGAAGCCCAGCTGCAGCAGTTTTTGGCCAAGGTCGCCGCCCTCAATGCCTTTGTGGCCCTGAGCGAGGCCGACCCGGCCGTGCGGGCCGCGCTGACCGATTGCAGCAACCATCACGAGGTGGTGGAGCTGGCCCGCCGCTTTGGCTTTGAGATTGGACGCCGCTGGGGTGAAGCCGAAACCGCCGCGCCCGCCGCGGCCAATCTGCTGGCGGGCACCGTGCCGCCCGTGGGACGCGAATCCACCACCGTGCTGCTGCAAGCGCCGCAGTGGCGACTGGAGCGCATTCACTCCAACCAGGCCAGCAGCCCAGACGGGTTCTGGTACGACCAGGCCGAGCACGAATGGGTGCTGCTGCTGCAGGGCAGCGCCTTGCTGGACCTTGAGGGGGAGCCCCAGCCCACGGCCCTGAGCCGCGGCGATCAATTGCTGATCCCGGCCCACAGGCGCCACCGGGTGCTGGCTACCGATCCTGATCCAGGAACCCTCTGGCTGGCTCTGTTCTGGACAGACCACGGGGCCGGTTGACCCTGCGCACCAGCCAATAGGCCGCGGCCAGGGCCAGCACCGCCACCCCCAGCCCCGCCAGCAGCTGGGGCTTGCTCTCGGCACCGGGGGGCAGCACGATCACTTTGCGGGCCACCGCGGTCATGGCCGTGATCAGCACCAGCTCGATCTGCACCACGTGGCGGCGCAAGTAAGAGGTGATGTTCTGCAGCACCTCCAGGGCGATCAGGATGTTGAGCAGATCCCCCAGAACGCGGGTGAGTTTCTCGCTCAACCAGGGGGTCGCCGGGTTGCCGATCGCCCAGATCACCTGCCAGACCAACTGGGCGGCAGCGACCACCATCACCACCAACAACACCAGGCCAAGGACCTTGGCGATCCAGCGTTCGGCCCCATCGATCAGGCCGAGATAACGGGTGTCATCCAACGGTTTCAACGGTCGGCTCGTCAGTTACCGAAGGGGGTATAGGACGGCTTGGCCTGGGTATCGCCGGGAGGATTGACCAACTGGGTGTCACAGGTGATGGCCCCGGTCTTGGGGTCGGTGACGCAGTTCTTGGGCTCCACCTTGGTCTCGCTGCCGACCGAGCTGCCCGGACCCAGGATGAACTGCTGCACCTGAGCCGCCGCGGGCCCCGCGACCAGAACCGCGCTCAGGGACGCCACGCCCAGCAGCACGAGAGGTGAACGCCAGGTCATCGGCTCAGTCGATCGAAGTGCCCCCATCATGGCGAGGCCTCCTGGTCCTGGCGGATCTCCTGCAGCAGCAGATCGAGCTGCTCGAGCGAGCCGTTGAACCCCGCGGGCTCCAGCTCGAGCTCGCTGAGCACGGCCACCCGGTCCTCGCTGTGCCAGTCGGCTTCGATCGCACATAGCTGATGCACCAGTTGGGTCAGACCACCCTGCAGGTAGATGTGCTCCAGGGCATCGAGCAGCACGGGCATGCGCACGGAACCGGCGCGCAGGGCCCGGCGCAGGTCGGCCTGGGTGCGGCCGGCATGGCGCAACCAGTCCTTGAGAAAGGTGTGCAGATCCTCCCGCTGGTCGGGACTCAGGGCAACCACAGCTGTCACGGGGCCAACGGGAACCAGTGGTCGAGCCGGCGCTGGGCGCGCTGCCGAATCTCTGGGGTGCGGTGCCGCCAGCAGGTGCCCAGCAGGGTGGTCATCGCGACCAGGTCGTCACTGAAGCCGACCCCTGGCAGCAGGTCCGGCAGCAGGTCCATCGGCATCAGCAGATAGGTCAGAGCGGCCATCACGGTCAGCTTGACCTGCGGTGGGGTGTCGGCATCGAGCAACAGCTCGAGGCACTCGAGCGCCGGCTGGGCCAGGACCCTGCCGGCGCGACGCAGCAAACGCCACAGCACCTGCTCGTCGACGACCGAACGTTCAAGAACTTCGACATCAAGCACCCTGCCGCCGGACGAAACGCCAGCACCTGCCTGGTTGAACCAGCTGAACACGACCGCGTCCTGGGCTGGGTTCAGGGTAGGGCGTCAGTCGCTGGTGATGAAGCCCGATTCCTGGCCGGCCCGCCGCAGTTTGCGCAGGGCCCGTTGGACCACCTGGCGGCAGTATTCGCGACTGCAACCGAGCTGGCGGGCCACTTCGGCCAGGGTGCGCCATTCGTGGCTGCCATCCAACCCGAAGCGCAACATGATCACCGTGCGTTCCTTGGGGGTCAGGCAGGCCTGCTCCAGCAGGGACCAGACCACCGAGATGCGCTCCGCAAGCTCAGCGCGCTCCAGCGGGGGCAGTTCTGCTGACGGCAGCACATCGACCAGCTCCGAAGGATCGGATTTGGACTTGACCACCCCTTGCAGGCTGACGGTGACACTGCGCAATTCGCAGGTCAGCAATTCCTCCACTTCCTGCTTGCTCAGATGCAGCAACTCAGCCAGGGTGCTGGCGCTGGGCAGGGTGCCGTTCGCCTGCAGGTACCGGGCCTTAGCGGCGCGGATCTTGGTCAGTTTTTCATTGACATTGACCGGGATGCGGATCGTGCGGCTCTGGGTGGACAGGGCCCTGTTGAGACCCTGACGAATCCACCAATAGGCATACGTACTGAACCGATGGCCCCGGGTCGGGTCGTATTTCTCGACCGCTCGGGTGAGGCCAAGGGTGCCTTCCTGAATCAAATCGAGCAGATCCAGCCCCTTGCCCTGGTAGCGCTTGGCCAGATTGACCACCAGCCGCAGATTGGCCGTGATCATGTGGTTCTTGGCCCGTTCACCCAGGCGCAGGGTGCGGCGCTCAAGCTCGTTGTAATCACAGGCCGCTCCTTGACCCCCAGCCTGGGCACAACGCTCGTGCAGAGCGACCATCGCCTGAACCTTGCGACCGAGGGTCAACTCCTGCTCAGGCGTCAACAACTGATGACGGCCGATCTCACCGAGAAAGGCACTCAACGAGCTGGCCATGTCGTGGCTGCTGACTGAATTGAACCTAGGGGAAAATTGGGTGGGGCTCAAAAGCCTCCGAAAAGCTTCCGACTTTCACCTTTGCTACGCAAGTACAGGTTTTGTGCGCAACTACAGGTTTTGTCCTCAACTGCAGATTTTGTTCTTACTTGGCCAACCGTGCGCGCCCGCACCCCGGCAGCACCGCCGCTCGAGCTACGGTCTGCCCCAGCATCACTCCGCGCTTCGTCATGATCAGCCTGGCCGCCATCCCTGCCGACGTGCTGCCCAGGGCCGGCGTCGCCTACGTGCACTACTTGAGCTTCATGGTCTGCTTCGGGGCTCTGGTGCTGGAGCGTCGACTGATCAAGCCGAACCCCGATCGCAAAGAAGCCACCTTGATGGTGATCACCGATGTGGTCTACGGGATGGCAGCGCTCGCTCTGCTGGTCAGCGGCATCCTGCGGGTGCTCTACTTCGGCCAGGGCAGCAGTTTTTACACCGAGAACCCCCTGTTCTGGTGGAAGGTCGGCACCTATCTGGCCGTCGGAGGCCTGTCGCTGTACCCCACCATCACCTACATCCTCTGGGCCCTGCCCCTGCGCAAGGGTGAACTGCCCCAGGTGAGCCCCCAGCTCGCCAACCGACTGGCGTGGATCCTCAACATCGAACTGGTCGGCTTTGCGGCCATTCCTTTGCTGGCCACCCTGATGGCCCGCGGCGTCGGCCTACCGACCGCCTGACCCCTTGGGGGCTCTTGGCGTGGGTCACCCCGCTCTCCAGAAGTTGATAGCGGCTCTCCTGCCAGCGGCATTGAGCGTTGGCGGTCCGGTCGCAGCACCAGCCCAGGCCCAGGCGATCGGCAGTGCCAGCTGCAGCAGGCCCGACCAGATCAGACCGCTGCAGCTGGACCCCAGGTCAGCATTACCGCCGCCGCCGCCGGCGAGCGACGGCAGCGATTACCGCCACCTGCTGCGAGCCACCCCCGCCGGTTGGCCGATTGTTGAGCACTGGTGCGTCTGGATCGAACCGGCCACGGCGGCCGACGGCACGGGTGAGGCGCGGCGCCAGGCCGACTGGTCGGCCGCTGTCGA
>JBJOHB010000170.1:0-9260 GCA_046047915.1 Cyanobacteriota bacterium | reverse complement strand
AGTTCGCCAAGGAACTCGGGCAGCCGATCATCATGCACGACTACATCACCGGTGGCTTCACGGCCAACACCGGTCTGGCGAAGTGGTGCCGCAAGAACGGCATGCTGCTGCACATCCACCGCGCCATGCACGCGGTGATCGACCGTCACCCCAAGCACGGCATTCACTTCCGTGTGCTGGCCAAGTGCCTGCGTCTCTCGGGTGGTGACCAGCTGCACACCGGCACCGTGGTCGGCAAGCTCGAGGGTGACCGTCAGTCGACCCTCGGTTACATCGACCAACTGCGCGAATCCTTCGTTCCCGAAGATCGCAGCCGCGGCAACTTCTTTGACCAAGACTGGGGTTCCATGGGCGGCGTGTTCGCTGTGGCCTCCGGCGGTATCCACGTCTGGCACATGCCGGCCCTGGTTGCCATCTTTGGTGATGACTCGGTGCTGCAATTCGGTGGTGGTACCCACGGCCACCCCTGGGGTTCAGCCGCTGGTGCTGCTGCCAACCGTGTGGCTCTCGAAGCCTGCGTCAAGGCACGCAACGCCGGTCGCGAGATCGAGCGCGAAGGCCGCGACATCCTCACGGAAGCTGCCAAGCACAGCCCTGAGCTGGCGATCGCCCTCGAGACCTGGAAGGAGATCAAGTTCGAGTTCGACACCGTCGACAAACTCGACGTTCAGTGATCGTCGGCTGCGTTGTTTGCAGCTGAATTGCGTCATGGCCTGAGCAGCCTCTGGCAGTTCAGGCCCAACCATTCCATTCACCCCAAGGTTCCCCATGCCCTTCAAGAGCACCGTGGGTGACTACCAAACAGTCGCCACCCTGGAGACATTCGGCTTCCTCCCGCCGATGACCCAGGACGAGATCTACGACCAGATCGCTTACATCATTGCCCAGGGTTGGAGCCCGCTCGTCGAGCACGTCCACCCCAGCCGCTCCATGGCCACCTATTGGTCCTATTGGAAGCTGCCCTTCTTCGGTGAGAAGGACCTGAGCGTGATCGTCAATGAGCTCGAGGCTTGCCATCGTGCTTACCCCGATCACCATGTGCGCCTGGTGGGCTACGACGCCTACACCCAGAGCCAAGGTGCTTGCTTCGTTGTGTTCGAGGGCCGCTGATTCGTCAGCGTTTCTGAGAGCTCGACTCTGAGCGCTCGAAGGTCGTGCGGTCCCGGCAGTGCCGGGACCCATCTCCTTCTTCGTGACAGCACGGGCTGATGCGCCGTGCTGCAAATCTTTCGCACATTCATTTGACGGGCGGTCATGGCCAGTACATCCAGCCGGGAAGCAGCGCTTGAGCGGCGCAAGGCCCTCACCACGGGTGGCAAAAAGGCCGCCAGTCGGTTCACATCGGCCCCCAATCGGGTGCGTTCGGCCACTGATGCCCGTCCCAGTCGCACGGTGGCCGAGCCCGTCGTGCTGACTGCTGCCCCTGCGGCACCTGCCGCTGCCGTGCCGGCAGCCCCCGCCAGGCCCACCCGCTCGCTCAGTGCTCCCGCCAACATGCGCCAGCCCGCGGCTCGCAAGGTCAGCAACCCCAGCCGCGACCTGGTGCTGGCCCGCCGTGAAGCCTTGAGCCGCGGCGGCAAGCGCGCCAGCACCTCACGCGATCGCACCCGTACGGATCTGGCCCGCTCAACCGCCGCTGCTGTCGTCCAACAGGCCGCCACTGCAGCGTCCGAAACCGGCTCCAAACCCTGCCGATGCCATGAGCAGGGTCACGGTGCCCGTGATTCCGCTCCTCGCCTGAGCCTGAGCACACCTTCTTCCAGTGCTTCGACGGCTGGACGTCGTAGTCAGCAGCGCAAGGGAACTGCCCAGCACAATCCCAGTCGTGCGCTGGTGCTAGCCCGCCGCGAAGCCCTGTCCAAGCGCGGCAAGTCGGCCAGCACCTCCAGCAAGAGCGGTGCTGCTGCCGTCGTGCGCCAGATCAACCCTGAACTGAACGGACGTGAACTCGCCCAGAAGGTGCGCGAGCTCAAGAGCCGCAGTGGTTCTGCCGGGACCAGCCGCAGTGGCGGCACCCGACCCACCGGCCCTAACCGCCACGGGTCCAAGCAGAACGCCGCCGCAGACGCCCACTGGAAGGTTGGTGTCAGTCAGACAGCAGCCGGTCAGGTGGTGACGGGAACCCAGGCCAACCGTTCGCTCAAGACCACCGGCAACGAAGCCGCCACCTGCCGGCCGATCACAGGTACCGAGTACCTCGGTGCCGAGGTGTTTCAGACCTTCTGCAACACCCCCCCTGCCCCGACCCAGCCGGCCAAGGTGCGCGTCACGGCCACCAGCCATGGCAACCGTGTCACCGGCAATGAGGTCGGTCGCTCCGAAAAGGTGACCGGAGACGAACCTGGCACCTGCAAATCGATCACCGGCACCGAATACGTCTCGGCGAACCAATCGGCCGCCTACTGCGGCACCAACATCCAGACCCCCCGCAAGGTCGGACGCAGCCAGACCCTGGGTGGCCAGCCCGTTTCGGGTGTGATGGTGGGCCGCTCTGACAAGGTCACCGGCGATGAGGTCGGCTCAGGGCTGCAGCTGACCGGTGACCAGTACTTGGGTGCTGAACCACCCTCAGCCGGCCGTGCACCGACCAAGGTCGCCAGCCAGCAGACCTTGCGGGGCACCGGTGTCACCGGCACCGCAGTCGGCCGCAGTGAGCGTGTGACGGGTGATGAACCCGGTAGCTGCCGCAACATCACGGGCGATGAATACATCGGAACCCAGCAGTACAGCCAGTTCTGCGGTACCCAGCCCGCTGCCGAGGCACCCAAGGTCGGCTTCAGCATCACCAATCGCTCCCAGATCGTCAGCGGTACCCGCACCGGCCGATCGGACAAGGTGACCGGCGATGAGCCTGGTACCTGCAAGGTGGTGACCGGAACTCCGTATGCCGGTCTCGAGCAGGCCAGCAACTACTGCTCGACCGCTTCGGTGCGCAGTGTGCGTGAACGCACCCCTGTGCGTGGTTCCAACCGGATGAGTGGACTGCAGCCCGGTATCGGCGGCAGCCTGACGGGTGCCGAACGCGGTGCTTGCGAGGACATCACCGGCACTCCGTACGTGGGCGCTGACCAGCAGATCGAGGCCTGCGGCGCAGCCAGCACCCAAGATCCTGACTTTCCCCAGGTTCTTGAACAGGCCCCCTGGCAGCGTTTCAGCGTTCAGTCGCCCGCCCGTGCTGCCCACACCGCCCGTGCCCGTGGTGGCTCGGTGACTGGAACCTCCTACGAGCAAGGCAACCGGATTACCGGCCCTTTTGATCTGGCCGGTGGCAAGGTCACCGGCACCGAGCAATTCCGCTTTGACCGCCGCGGTGCCCAGCTCTCCCGCGGTCCGATCGAACCCACACCCGTGGTCCAGCCCTCCATGGAGGATCAGCGTCCGACCTCGCGGGTCACAGGCGAGGGCATCTCGGCTGGTTTGCGCATCACAGGTGATGACTGGGATCGTGGTGAGCGTGTCACCGGCACCGAGGGTGCGTCGGCCCGCCGGCGCAACCCGACCCGCAGCGGTCCGATGGTGGCGATGGCGATGCGCACCACCAACAAGCGCAATGACGATGTGCCTGAACCTGTGAGCCGTGTCACCGGGTCCAGTGGCAACACCTCTGCCGGGTCGTTGATCACGGTCTCGGGCGGAGCCCGCGGTTGATCAGCTGATGCGCCGCTCCTTGGCCACTCCTCGCACCATGGCGCTGGCGCCGACGGCACCCCGCCGTCGTCCCGTGCTGCAGGTCGAGCCGGAACCTGCAGCTGCTGCCGCCAACGTGCCGGCCCAGCCTGCTGCGGCCCGAGCCCGCCTGCGCCCGATGCGTCCGCCCAGATCCGCCAGCCCGGTGGGTCAAGGTCGCCTGCACCCGTTGACCGATGCCGCTGCCAACACCGCCCTGCAGCGGTACGACACCCAGGTCAAGGACAGCTTTGACCGCATCGTCCCCGTGCTGAAGCGCATCGCCGCCCTCCAGCACGAACCCACCTTCATTGAGCAAGCCCAGGAGCTGGCGCGTCAGGAATTCGGTTTTGAGCTGCCGCTGCCGATTCTCGAGACGGCGTGGGTCAGTCAGCTGGACATGCGCACCTTGTTCGCTTGGTGTGTGTTTGAGACCTACGAGCACACCAGTGCGTCCTTTTTTGATCAGGATCCTTTGGCAGGGCAACCCGGCAGCAGTGCAGCGGAGGCGTTCAATGCCTTTCTGCTCTCCTGCGGCTTCCATCTGCTGGACATCACCCCTTGCGCCGACGGGCGCCTGGCCCATGCCATCGCCTATGCCCTAAGGCTGCCGTTCGCGTCAGTCAGACGCCGGTCCCATGCTGGCGCCCTATTTGACGTCGAAAACACCGTCAACCGCTGGGTGAAGACCGAACATCGCCGCTACCGGGAGAGTCGTCCCAACAGTGCTCACGACAACACCCGTTACCTGAAGGTCGTCCTCTACCACTTCAGCTCCAAGGACCCCAGCCACGAAGGTTGCGCCGCCCATGGAAGTGATGACGCGCTGGCGGCCAGCAGTGGTCTGGCCCGCCTCAATGATTTTCAACAGGCTGTTGAGAACAGCTTTTGTTGTGGCGCATCCGTTGATCTGTTGCTGATGGGTATCGACACGGACACGGATGCCATTCGGGTGCATGTCCCAGGCCTTGATGGCAGCACCAACCTGCAACGGTGGCTCGACGCTGGCGATGCCTATCAGGCCACGGCAGGTCTGTCGCCCGAGCAGGGCAGAGCTTCCCTCGAGCGCATGGTGGTCGATGCTGCTGCGGCGACCCCAGATCCAGGCATGGTGCGCCTGATCGCCCGTCTGCTGGAGCACAACATCTCCCAGATTGACTATGTGCGTCAGTTTCATGACGGTGCCTACAGCGACGCTGGTCATGCCGAACGGTTCATCGGTGTGGGCATTGGCTTTAAGGAGATCCATCTGCGGAATCTCACCTATTTCGCCTATATGGACACGGTCGAAGAGGGGGCTCCCGATCTCGACGTCGGTGTCAAGATCTTTAAGGGACTCAATGTCTCCCGTGGCCTCCCGGTTCCCGTGGTCGTTCGCTTTGACTACAACGGCCAGGTGCCTGGAGCCCGAGACCGTGCGATTGTGCGTGCACAACGGGTTCAGGCGGCGATTGAACAGCGCTACAGCGATCTGGTCCAACAGGGTTTGCTGCATGCCTTGCTGACCGTTCGCGATCATGAGCGGCACAGCCCCGCCGAAGCGGTAGGTTCCACGATCACCTTTGCGAGCACCGGAGGGCACTGAAGATGTTGATCTGCAAAGTCGTCAAACCTCTGGTTTCCACCAATCGCATTCCCGATTTCGAGCACAAACATCTGCTTGTGGTGCTGGATGGCAGCACCCAGAAGGTTGCCGTCGATGCGGTCGGCTGCATTCCCGGTGATTGGGTGATCTGCGTGGGCAGTTCTGCGGCGCGAGAAGCGGCTGGCAGCAAGTCCTATCCCAGCGACCTGACGATTGTCGGCATCATTGACCATTGGGATCCCGATGCCGCCAAATCGGGCACGGTTGCTCCTGCAGCCAAAGCCATGTCCTCCACAGGGGGGGCCAGCTGATGGAAATCATGCAGGTCACCGGATCCCTGGTCTGCACGCAGCGGGTCGGCGGACTCAAGCATTGGAATCTGCGTGTGCTGCGCACGGCCAAGGGCAAGCTCAATGTGGCCGTCGATCCCGTCGGTGCTTCACCGGGTAACTGGGTGTTTACAGCCAGCGGTTCGGCCGCGCGCTTCGCCTGTGGAGACCCCGAGACCTATACCGACCTGACCATCGGCGGAATCATTGATTTCTGGGAGCCCGATGGTTAGTTGAGGGCGCTTTTCGCGTTCTGAACGTTCCAGCTCCCTCGCTTCCACACTCCCGCCATGGCCACACCTTCCAAGCCCTCAGCCGCGTCCTCTGGACCGGCCGCAGCGGCCGCCGCCGGTGCGACGGCGGCAGGGGCTCCCCAGCCCGCTGCCGCCGCCAAGGTCAGCCCAGCTGAACCGGCTGCGGCGGCCGTCAAGGCCGTGACCCCCGAAGTGCTGCCAGCTGCCACCAGCACACCACGTGCGACCCGGCGCAGCACCCCAGCACGGTCTGCATCCAGCCGCAGCAGCCGCGGCGATGGTGCAAACGGTGGCGGCAGCATCAAACCCCCCTCGACTCTCCCCTCCAGCACTCCGATGGCTTCCAACATTCAGGGCATCGCCCTCGGCATGATCGAGACCCGCGGCCTGGTGCCGGCGATTGAGGCGGCTGACGCCATGACCAAGGCCGCCGAGGTCACCATGATTGCGCGCGAGTTCGTCGGTGGTGGCTATGTGACCGTGTTGGTCCGCGGCGAGACCGGTGCCGTCAACGCGGCCGTGCGTGCCGGAGCCGATGCCTGCGAGCGCGTCGGTGATGGACTTGTGGCTGCCCACATCATTGCCCGTCCCCACAGCGAAGTGGAGCCTGTGCTGGGCAGCGCCGGTAACCGCCGCGCCTGATTCCCATGGGCGCCGTTCATCCGCGCGTCCTCGGCACCTTGGGCCGCGCCCTGAGTCTTGAGCTCAGTGCCGTCCAGCAATACATGACCCAGGCCTCCCTTCTGGAGTTATGGGGTGATCACGACGGCGCCGCGCGTTTTCGTCGCGAGACCGTCGAAGAGATGCGTCACGCCGAAACGTTGGTGCAGCGCATGCTGGCTTTGGGAGCGGCGCCTGCCGCCTCCCAGCTCAGGCCGGTCACCCACGCTTCGGATTTGGCCGGTCTGTTGCGTCAGAATCTCGTCCTTGAACGGGATTTGATTCGCCTGTATGCCGAGGCTGTGCGTTTCACTCTGTTGATTGATGATCAGCCCAGTTGCGCGCTGTTCACCGCATTGCTTGATGATGAGGAGCAGCATCTGCTGGACCTGAACGCCTGGCTGGCCAACCTGTCCTTGAGCGCCAGCCCATTTGGCAATCCAGACAGGGATCCTGACGCCCGAGCCACCTTTTAATTCCGCCGATTGCCACGCTGCTGGTCCAGTCCTTGAGTGAAGCCCTGCCGTTACCGCTGCAATTCACCTGGCTGATTCCGATTTACGGCTTCAGCGGCATGGTGCTGTCATTGCCGTGGGCAACCGGCTGGATCAAGCGCAACGGACCCCGTCCGGCTGCGTACCTGAACCTGCTGGTCACCTTGTTGGCTGTGTTGCACGGCAGCCTGGTGATCCGTGAGGTGTTTGCGATCGGTCCCCAACACCTTGAATTTGCCTGGTTCAGCGCAGCCGACCTGGATCTGCGTCTGGGCTTTGACCTCTCGCTCACCAACCTGGCCGCCCTCGAGCTGGTGACGACCATGAGCTTGGTCTGTCAGGTCTATGCCCTGGGTTACCTGGACAAGGAGTGGTCCCTGGCCCGTTTCTATGCGTTGGTGGGTTTCTTCGAGGGAGCCATGAGCGGAGTTGTGCTCAGCAGCAATCTGTTTCTGAGCTATTTCCTGCTCGAGATGCTCACCCTCTCCACCTATCTGCTGGTGGGTTTCTGGTACGCCCAGCCCCTCGTTGTCACCGCCGCCCGAGATGCCTTCCTGACCAAACGGGTCGGCGATGTGCTGTTGCTGATGGGCGTGGTGGCCTTGGCCGCCTGGACCGGCTCGCTTGAGTACAACGACCTCTATGACTGGGCCTCTGAGACCGCATCCAGCGGTGCGATGGCTCCACTGGCTGGCACCCTGCTGGGCCTGGGTCTGATCGCCGGGCCGATTGGCAAATGCGCCCAGTTCCCGATGCACCTCTGGCTGGATGAAGCCATGGAGGGCCCCAACCCGGCCTCAATCCTGCGCAATTCAGTCGTGGTGACCTGCGGTGCGGTTGTGCTGATGAAACTGATGCCCGTTGTGGCCCCCCTGTCACCGTTGGCGACCCAGGTGCTGCTGGTGGTCGGGAGCATCAGCGCCATCGGCGGTGCCTTGGTGGCCCTTGCCCAGGTCGACCTGAAGCGGGCGTTCAGCTACTCGACCACGTCCTACCTGGGCCTGGTGTTCATCGCCATTGCCCTGCAGCGCCCTGGCCTGGCCCTGTTGCTGCTGCTGGCCCATGGCCTGGCTCGAGCCCTGCAGTTCATGGGGGTGGGCAGCATCATCGCCACCACCAATTGCCAGGACCTGACCGAACTGGGCGGCATTGGCACCCGTATGCCGGCAACCCTGCTGGCGTTTGTGGTTGGTGGCGCCGGTGTGGTCGGCCTGCTGCCCCTGGGATCGTTCTGGTGCTACGGGCTGATGCTGAACACCCTGCTGCCGGCGTCACCGCTGCTGGCCTCGATCTTTCTGCTGACCAATGCCCTGACCGCCGCCAATGTGGTGCGTGTGTTGCGCTCGGTGTTTGGGGGCCAACCCACACCCAAATGCCGACGCACCCCTGAATGCAATTGGTTGATGGCCCTGCCGATGGTCAGCCTGACGGTGCTCGTGCTGTTGCTGCCTTGGATCATGCAGCGCATCGATCCCGTGCCTGGAATCGCCTCCTTCCCCTTGCCCGTTGCCCTTGGTGTGGTCGGCAGTGCTGGAGCTGGGATGATCCTCGGTAGCCTGCTGCCCCAGGATCAGTTCTGGTCGAGGGCCACCACCCCCTGGCTTCGGCTGGTGCAGGACCTACTGGCCTACGACTTCTACACGCCAGAGATCTATCGCCGCACGATCGTGGCGCTCGTCGCCTCACTGGCCCGCATCACACTCTGGGTGGACCGCATCTTGATCAAGGGCCTGGTCGACGGGGTCGGCCGACTGTCGCTGTCCACCGCCGAGGGGCTCAAGTTGACGGTCAGTGGCCAGCTGCAGAGTTACCTGCTCACTGTCATCGCCGCCGTGTTGCTGCTACTGGCTGGCCTGCAGTGGCTGCGGGGAGCCTGAAGCGATGCTGCTTTCGTCCCTGTTGCTGATTCCTTTTGCTGGGGCACTGGTCGTGCTGCTGTGGCCGGCAGGGGCCAGCCCCCAGCGCCTGCGCTTGGTCACCATCGCCGTGCTGGTGGTTCAGCTGTTGCTGAGCCTGGGTCTGATTGCTGTCTTTGACCCGACTGCCCCAGGCATGCAGTTGCAGGAACTCCATCCCTGGGTTCCGGGGATCGGCCTGGATTACGCCCTGGGCCTTGATGGACTGTCCCTGCCCCTGGTGGTGATCAACGCTGCCCTGACGTTGGTTTCGGCGGTCATCACCCGCGACATCGACAAGCGCCCACGCATCTATTTCGCCATGCTGCTGTTGATCAGCGGCGCCGTGAACGGTGCGTTCCTGGCCGAGAACCTGT
>JBJOHB010000169.1:0-2500 GCA_046047915.1 Cyanobacteriota bacterium | reverse complement strand
GGGTGGTTGGCACCTGCACCACGGCGATCCCCCGCAGCCAGGTGGCAGCGGCAAAGCCGGCCATGTCGCCCACCACGCCGCCGCCCAGAGCGACGATCAACGACCCGCGCTCCAGTTTGCGCTCAAACGCTGCGTCATGGATCTGCGCCACGGTGGCCGGCGTCTTCTGGTCTTCGCCGGCCTCGATCACCAGGGCGGTGGCGTCGAAACCGGCGGCCTGCAGGCTGGCCAGCGCCGTTGCGCCGTAGTGGTCGTGCACGACAGGGTTGGTGACCACCAGCACCTTGGTGCCCGGCTTGAAGCCCCGGGCTGCCACCTGGGACCCCAGATCGGCCAGGGCGCCAGCACCGATCACCACCGGATAGGGGTTCGCGGCCAGGGCCACGTCAATCGTGCGCAGGGCGGTGGGCGCCTGGGTCATGGAGCAACGGGAGCAGACCTGAGGCTACGGCCGCAGCACAGGGCTCCATAGGCTTGCCGAAGCCTGTGCCTGTTCAACCATGGATGCCGACGCCCTCAGGGCCCTGTTCAGCAAGCCCTACGGCGCTCCGGCTCCCAGTGAGGCTGCCTGGCGGGCCGCCTATGCAACCGAGGTGCACTTTCAGGACCCCACCCAGGAGCACCAGGGCATCGAGGCTTACCTCAAGGCCCAAGAGGGGCTACTCAAGCGTTGCGATGACGTGTTTCTCACCCCCGGTGCGATCGCCATGGATGGCGACATCGCCTTTGTGGAGTGGACGATGGGCCTCAAGATCAAGGGGATCGAGTTCATCTACCCCGGTGCCACCCGGCTGCGCTTCAACGACCAGGGCCTGATCGTCGATCACCGCGACTATTTCGATTTTGTGGGTCCCACCTTTGGCCCCGTGCCGCTGCTGGGCGGCTTCGTGCGTTGGCTCTATGGGCGCTTTGTCAGTTGAATCAGGTCTAGTGGTGTGAGCTTTAGCCCAGCTGCAGCGTGATCCAGAACAGAAAGATGCTCAGCAACACCAGGCCATCGAGGCGGTTGACCCGGCCGCTGGTGGGCCGCACCAGAAACAGCGTCAGCGCCAGCAGCACCATTTCGAGTGGATCAAGCCCCAGAATCACATCGCTGTGGATCAGCCCCCCGATCAACAGCACGGCAGGCACCGTCAAACACAGGGTGGAGAGCACAGATCCGTAGAGGGTGTTGAGCGAACGCTGCACTTCACCCCTGTTGGCTGCCTGAAACGCATTCAACGCTTCTGGCGCTATCACCAGCAGGCCCACCAGTAACCCGCCCATCGAACTCGGCAACTGCAGATCGGTGATGCTGGTTTCGATCAACTGACCCATCGATTCGGTGATCAGCACCAGCAGCAGCAGGCTGCCTGCAAGCTGGGCTGTCGCGGGTAAAATTCGGCCACTCGAGGTCTCATCGTTGCTGCCGCTGCTCAGCCACTGGGCCTGCTCGGCGCTTTCGGTGAATAAAATCCGGTAGGAGCCGGTTTGAAACGAGAGAAACATCACATACAGCCCAATGGCCACCATGCTCAACACCACATTCACCGGCGTCGTGAAGTTGGCTTCAGGAGTGAGTTGGGAGAAATTGGGTGTCACCAGGGCCAGCACACTGATCGCCGAGATCAGGCTCAGATAGGTCGCAGAGCCACTCAGATTCATGCTGGCCAAGTTGCTGGAATCGACAGGGGCATCCAGCTGCCGTTCCTGTTCCTGCGAAGCGAGAAAAATCGTGATGCCCTTGACCCCGGTCAAGGCGATCATGAGCAAGGCGAACATCGAATCGCGCGCCAGGGTCGGATTCTGTTCTCCTGTGGTCATGGTGCTGGCGATCAGTGCCAGCTCCACCACAATTGATGATCCTGTGAGGATCAGGGTTCCGTAGGGCTCGCCAAGCTTGATGGCCAGTTCGTCGGCATGGTGGGCGACACGCGTGGCCAGCAGCAACACCACGGCGCTGAGTGCTGCCAACCCAAGCAGCACCGTCGCTGCAGGCTGGATCACCAGCCAGTCGATGATCGAGCTGAACTCAAGTGCAACCAGAACGGCCCCGCCAAGCAGCAAGGTGAGCGGTGTTGTCATCAGGTCAGAGCGGCGACTGGTCTGATAACAGGTCAGGGAAGCGTGAAACCCGACTGCAGATGCTTGAGGTCCAGCATCACCCAGGTGATCCAGAGCAGCAACGCCCCGACTCCGCTGAAGGCTGCCAAGCGCCCAATGGTGCGCAGCACCTCAGTGGCAAAGCTGACCTGTTTCACGCGGCTGTTGCACCAGGCTCCATCCTGGCAGCAGCTTCACCAGGGCAGCTGTTCGCCGTTGGCATGCCAAAAGCGGCCGCTGCTCTCAAGTGTCAGTGCGTCGATGCGCGCCAGCAAGCCTGTGGCAGCTTCGGCCGGTGGGATGCCCGAAAAGCCCACCATGCGGGTGGCCACCATGCCGGGATGCAAGATCGCCACAGCGATGCCGCGGGGCCGCAGGTCGATCGCCAACGAGCGCCCCGCCATGTTGAGGGCGGTCT
>JBJOHB010000168.1:0-4405 GCA_046047915.1 Cyanobacteriota bacterium | reverse complement strand
AGAGAATGCGTCGATGCACAGGTTTGAGACCATCGCGCGCATCGGGCAGGGCCCTGCCCACGATCACGCTCATCGCGTACTCGAGGTACGAGCGCGACATCTCGTTGCGCAGGTCTGTCTGAATGACCCTGGACTCAGGAGTGCTGCCGGAATCGCCGGAAGAAGCAGGTCCGGTGGGATCCGCCATGCAAGACAGCCTTCATTAGGCCTGAGTCTATCCAAGCCCTGAGCCATGGCACCCCGACGCCGCGATGCCGCCGCCCTGGCCCCCCGTTCGCTGGCTGCGCTGCAGCAACGGCAGGCCGGGGGTGATCTGCGGGTGCTTAGCGCGGCCGACTTTCGGACCCTGGTGCGGGATGTGGGCCTGCACCAGGCCTACGACCAGACCGATGTGGTCGTGGCGGCCGATGCGGCCTGGACCGACCAGGGGGTGTTGCTGCTGAGCCTGGGCCCCAGCGACCCACCGATCCGGCTGCGGGAGGTCCAGCTAGGCGGGGTCAACGCCCTGGTCGGCGGCGGCTCGGGGGACGTGGTGTTGTCCCTGGGCGGGGGGCTCACCGATCCCGCTCGCCGCAGTGGGGCCCAGGTGCTGACCGACTTGTTGGCCGGTCGCCCGATCGCGCTTTCGGCCCTGGGGGAGCCGACGGCCCTGCAACCCCGGCTCGAGCTCAGTGGAAGCCTTGGCCTGGGCCAGGTGGCGGCCGGACGCCTGCTGTTGCAACGCGCCGTGGTCGAGAACGGCATCGTCGCGGTCAGCAGTGCCGAAGGGCTGCTGCGCACACCCCATGGCCCGCTGCTGGGCCCCCTGGTTTCGGGCCTGATCACCGGCGGTGGCGCCGGCAGCATCGGTCTGACGATGCCGGGGTTGGCGTTGCTGGGACCGGGCTCGCCGCTGCTGGTGGGCGGCGGACTGGGCTGGGTCGTGGGTGCCGGCAGCGGTCACAACCCCAGCCCCCAGCGCCAGCCCCTGGGCCACGCCTGCGGCCCAGGGGCCGCCGTGGCGGTGACCGTCGACCTGGATCAGCTCGATCCAGCCGCGGTGCACAGTTGTTTCTTGGAAGGCCATGGCGCCGCTCTGCTGGTGCCGGTGGCGGCGCCGGTGCCGCTGCTGAACGGCACCATCGCCCAGCAGGCGGCGGCCGGTCCCGAGGCCCTGCAGGTGCCGGTCCTGGACCTGGGGATTCCGCGGCGGGTCAAGCCCCGCCTGGCCGATGTCAGCTATGCCGCTCTTGCCAGTGGTGCCCTGACCCTGGGCGGGGCGACCCTGCGCTGCGCACCAGCCCACAGCCCGCGGCTGGCCGCCGCTGCCGGGGCCCGGTTGGCGGCACTGTTGCGTGAGGGGACCTTTCCGCTGCAGGCTCCGCTGCGTCCCCTGAGCAACCGCTCAGCGCTGCTGCCTCTTGACCTGTGATGCGGCACCGGCACTCGGTTTATGCTCCGGCCGCGTCATCGCGGGCATGCGCCCGCCGCTGCTGCCATGGCTGATCAGCAAGGCCAAGAGCCCCCGTTGCCCGTGCCGGGTCCGGGTGTCAGCCACGTGCTCGAGATCCCTCCGGACCCGCAGCAGGGGGGCGAGTGGCAACTGCTGGTGGCCAAGCTGCAGGCCTGGTGGGCCAGCGGTGACCTGCAGTCCCTGTGGTTGCAGTCCCGCCGACCGCTGACCCTGCTGGTGGGCCTGTTGGTCGCCCTGGCGGTGTTGGAGGTCGGCTCGTCCGTGCTCGAGGCCCTTGGCAGCGTGCCCCTGCTGCCGGGTCTGCTTGAGCTGGTGGGGCTGATCTGGGTGCTGCGCCACGGTGTGCCGCGGTTGCTGCGCAGCCAGGACCGCGATCGTCTTTTGAGCGAGATGAACCAGCGCTGGCGGGCGTTTCGTGGCTCGGCCTGAGGCCTTGCTCGTGGGGGTCAGGCAGCCCCGTTGATAGTTTGGCCCGAATGCTTCATGACGCGGTGACCATTCAGCTCGGCCGTTCCCGAACCGTTCGCCGTGCCTACGGCATTGATGAGATCGCCCTGGTGCCAGGCGGTCGCACCGTCGATCCAGCGGTCACCGACAGCAGCTGGAGCCTGGGCGGCATCACCCGCGAGATTCCGATCATCGCCAGCGCCATGGACGGTGTGGTCGATGTCGGCATGTGTGCGGCGCTGACCAAGCTGGGAGCTCTGGGGGTCCTCAACCTCGAGGGCGTCCAGTGCCGCTACGACGATCCCAATCCCGCCCTCGACCGCATCGCGGCGGTGGGCAAAGAGGAGTTCGTGCCGTTGATGCAAGAGCTCTACAGCCAACCGGTGCGCGAGGACCTGATTCGCCAGCGCATCGCCGAAATCAAGCAGGCCGGTGGCATTGCCGCCGTGAGCGCCACGCCGGTGGCTGCCCTCAAGTTCGGCAAGGCCATCGCTGAGGCCGGTGCCGACCTGTTCTTTGTGCAGGCCACGGTGGTCAGCACCGAACACATCGGTCCCGAAGGTCAGGAAAGCCTGGATCTGGAAGCCCTGTGCCGCGATTTCGGCGTGCCGGTGATCATCGGTAACTGCGTCACCTACGACGTGGCCCTCAAGCTGATGCGAGCCGGTGCGGCCGGCGTGATGGTGGGCATTGGCCCCGGTGCCGCCTGCACCAGCCGCGGGGTGCTGGGCATCGGCATTCCCCAGGCCACCTCCGTGGCCGACTGCGCTGCAGCCCGCGCCGACTATTTGGCCGAGAGCGGCCGCTATGTGCCGATCGTGGCCGACGGGGGCATTGTGACCGGTGGTGACATTTGCAAGTGCCTGGCCTGCGGCGCCGATGCTGTGATGATCGGTTCCCCCATCGCCCGCGCTGCCGAGGCCCCGGGACGGGGGTTCCACTGGGGCATGGCGACCCCCAGTCCGGTGCTGCCCCGCGGCACCCGCATCAAGGTGGGCACCACCGGCAGCCTCGAAAAAATCCTGCGCGGACCGGCCTCGCTTGACGATGGCACCCAGAACCTGTTGGGGTGCATCAAGACCTCGATGGGCACCCTGGGTGCCCGCAACCTGGCTGAGATGCAACAGGTCGAGGTGGTGGTCGCCCCCTCCCTGCTCACCGAGGGCAAGGTGTACCAAAAGGCCCAGCAGCTGGGCATGGGCAAATGATCCAGCGCTCGCCCTGACGAGCCCTATTCTGACGGTGTGGGAGCTACGGCACTCACACTCCTCACACCCACGGCCCGGAGACCGGGCCTTTTGTCTTCTGCGCGGCCATCCCGTTGCAGTCCGTTCCCTGCAATGGCCTGCAACGGGATGTTGCCCCCGCTGGTCACCGGGTCAAACGTTGCTAGATTCCCGGAACCGTGACCCCATCAAGGATGTCCAGCGCCACCGCTGTCACCGACGCCTCCTTTGAGCAAGACGTGCTCAAGAGTGATGTGCCCGTGTTGGTCGACTTCTGGGCCCCCTGGTGCGGCCCTTGCCGCATGGTTGCTCCGATCGTCGACGAGATCGCCAAGGAGTTCGACGGCAAGATCAAGGTGTTCAAGCTGAACACCGACGAGAACCCCAACGTCGCCAGTCAGTACGGCATCCGCAGCATCCCCACCCTGATGATCTTCAAGGGCGGCCAGAAGGTGGACACCGTCGTTGGCGCTGTGCCCAAGACCACCCTGTCCAGCACCCTGACCAAGTACCTCTGACGTTCACCAACCCCCAGGGACAGCCCCGTTGTTGTGGCTGACCTTCAGGCGCCATCGATCGGCCTAGTCGACTACGGCATGGGCAACCTGCATTCGGTGCAGCGCGCCTTGGAGCGGTTGGGAGCCACTGTTGTTCCGGTGACCTCGGCTGCTGGGTTAGAGGCCTGTCAGGCCCTGGTCCTGCCAGGGGTTGGGGCGTTTGATCCGGCCATGGCCCAGTTGCAAGCCGCGGGCCTGGTCGAGCCCCTGCGTCAATGGTGCAATGGCGGAGCGCCCCTGTTGGGCATCTGTCTGGGTCTGCAACTGCTGTTTGAAGGCAGTGACGAAGGCACCAGTCCCGGCCTTGGCATCCTGGCCGGCCAGGTCAGGGCCCTGCCCCGCAGGCCCGGCCATCCCATCCCCCACATGGGCTGGGAACCGCTGCTGCCGGCCGAGCCCAGCCCCCTGCTGCCCGCCGGTGCACCCGAGGCCTGGATGTATTTCGTTCACTCCTTTGCCGCCCAGCCGGTCGACTCGCGTTGCACCACCGCCCGGGTCAGCTTTGCCGGCGACAACCTGACCGCTGCGGTCTGGCAGGGACGGGTTGGGGCCTGTCAATTTCACCCCGAAAAATCGGGTCCCAGCGGCGAAGCGATGCTGCGCCGCTGGTTGGCCTGGTTGCAGGCGAACGGCGGCCGATGAGTCTGCGGCTCAGCGGCGGCCGGCGCCTGCAGAGCCCGCCCGGCGACCGGGCCCGCCCCACGGCCGCCCGGGTGCGCCAG
>JBJOHB010000167.1:0-20363 GCA_046047915.1 Cyanobacteriota bacterium | reverse complement strand
ACGGCTTCAACAACGCCGTCCAGGCCACCCAGGATGGGTTGCAGGCCCGGGTGGTCGAGGCCCAGCAGCGGTTGCCCCAGGTGCAGATCGATGACGACCTGCGCATTCGCATCAGCGCCATCTGCGGCGAGCTGGATGTGGATGGCCTGCGGGGCGACATCGTCACCAACCGCGCCGCCCGGGCCCTGGCCGCCTTTGAAGGCCGCACCGAGGTCACCGAAGACGACGTGGCCCGCGTGGCGGCCTGCTGCCTGCGCCACCGCCTGCGCAAGGACCCCCTTGAGCAGATCGATTCGGGTGACCGGGTGGTCAAGGTGTTCTGCAAGGTGTTTGAGCGGCCCGAGGCCAGCGACCGCAGCGCCTTCGAGCTGGCCCTGGCGGCCTAGCCGGGCAACAGGTGCGCATCCTCGGCATCGATCCCGGCCTGGCCCGTGTCGGCTATGGGGTGATCGAGGTCGAGGGGCGTCAGCAACGCCTCCTCGACTGCGGCATCATCCGCACCGATCCGGGCCGCAGCGAGGGTGAGCGCATGGTCGAGATCGCCCGCGATCTGCGGGTGTTGCTGCGCACCTGGCGGCCCCAGCTGGCCTCGGTCGAAAAATTTTTCTTTTATCGCTCGAGTACCACGATCGCCGTGGTGCAGGCCCGCGGGGTGGTGATGATGACCCTGGCCCGTTTTGCCGTACCGGTGGTCGAGTTTCCGCCGATGCAGGTCAAGCTGGCCCTGGCCGGCTCGGGCCATGCCCGCAAGGACGAGGTGCTCGAGGCGGTCATGCGCGAGCTGGACCTCAGCGAGCCCCCCAGGCCCGACGATGCCGCCGATGCCCTGGCGGTGGCCTTGACGGGTTGGTTTCAACGGTGAGCAAGCGGCAGCTGCGTGCCCAGTTCACGGCCCTGCGCCGGCAGCACCGTGCGGGGTTGCAGCAGCAGCTGGATCGGCTGGGTGAGCCCGATCTCAAGGCCCTGCTGGCCCAGCGGCCAGGCCTGCAGCGGCCTGCCGGCACTGGTGGGGCCGTCGGCCTCTGCTGGCCCCTGGCCGACGAGCCCGACCTGCGGCCCTGGTTGCAGGACCTGGGCCTGCCCCTGGCGCTGCCGGCGGTGGCCGGGGGCCGGTTGCTGTACCGCCCCTGGCGGCCCGGGATGCCGCTGCAGCCCGATGACTGCGGCATCCCGGCGCCCGTTGCTGCCGGGGCACCCCTGCAGCCCGAGCAGCTGGCCTTGCTGTTGGTGCCGGCCCTGGCGGTCGATCGCCGCGGCGTGCGGTTGGGTTACGGCGGCGGCTGGTACGACCGGCTGCGGGCCGATCCGGCCTGGCGCCAGGTGCCGGCCCTGGTGGTGCTGCCGGCGGCCTGCGTTTGCGACCAGCTGCCCGTCGATCCCTGGGATGTGCGTTTTGATGGTTGGCTCGATGAGCAGGGCTGCCACTGGATTGCTGCGGGCTCCGACCAGATTTGACAAACCCTTCACAGCCCTCGCATGGGGGCGGTGTCTTTGCCAGGATCAGATCGATTCAATCTGTTGACACGTGCCCGAGCGCCTTGCTGCGATCCCAGAAGCCACCCGTCAGCAGGCACCCTCGGCTGCCGAGCGGGTTCTGGCTGCCGAGCTCGAGGGCCGGGGCCAGAGCCATGGGGCGCTGTCGATGATGGTCACCTCGATGGTGCACATGGTGCAGGCCGGCAAGGCTCCCCACAGCCGCTGGCACGCCTCCTGAACGCCCCCATGACCGCCATCCGCCGCCCCTTGCCGGTTGCAGCCTCGCTGTTCTCCCTGGCGCTTGGCCTGGCTGCAGGTCCGGCCATCGCCCATGGTCTTGAATCCAGCCTGGAGCGGGTCGCTGACCTGACCAGAACCTTTGAGCTCAAAAGTCAGTTCAGCACGGGTGTGCCGGCCGCCGGTGCCGCTGTGACCCTGGTGGCCCCGGCCGGTCAGACCGTCGCCGTGGGCCACACCGACCAGCAGGGCCAGCTGCGCTTTCGCCTGCCTGCGGCGGTCGATGGCTCCTGGGAGGTGCGGGTGGACCAGGGTCCTGGCCATCGCGACTACCTGGAGCTGCCCGGAGGTGCGGCCGGGCGGGCTTCACTCTTGAGCTCTCCTCGGTTGAACCGGTTGCCACCCCTGGCCTCCCTGGCCTGGGGCGGTGTGGCCCTGGTGCTGGTCGGGGTCCTGGTGCGGCGTCCTGACCACCCCCGCCGCTGAGCATGACCACCGGCAGCCCTGAACTGGACGCCATCGTGCAACGCCTGGCGGGCAGCAGCGATCCAAAGCGCCGTTACGAGTACGTCCTCTGGCTTGCCAAGGGGCTGGCCCCGTTGCCTGAGGCCTTCCGCCAGGAGGCTTTCAAGGTCAAGGGCTGCGTCTCCCAGGTGTATGTGGTGGGCCAGCTCAGCGACGGCCGCCTGCACTGGCAGGGCGATTCGGATGCGGCCATCACCAAGGGCCTGCTGGCGCTGCTGATCAAGGGACTTGAAGGCCTCACGCCCGAGCAGGCCGCCGCCGTCGATCCCGGCTTCATCGCCCAGACCGGCTTGCAGGCCAGCCTGACCCCGTCGCGCGCCAACGGTTTCATCAACATCTTCAAGATGATGCAGGCCCAGGCCCGGGCCCTGGCCGATCAGCAACCAGCCGATTTCTAGGATCGGCGCCATGTCTGTCCCCGTTGTATGACCATCGGCATCGGCTTGCTCGGCCTCGGCACGGTGGGCGCGGGAGTGGCACAGATCCTGGCCAGCCCCCAGGGGCGCCATCCACTGGTGGCCCAGCTGGCCCTGCGTCGGGTGGCGGTGCGCGATCTGCAGCGGCCCAGGCCGATCGACCTCGACCCGGCCCTGCTGACCACCGAGCCTGAGGTGGTCATCGACGATCCGGCCGTCGAGATCGTGGTCGAGGTCATGGGCGGCTTGGAGCCGGCCCGCGCGTTGATCCTGCGGGCGATCGCCGCCGGCAAACCGGTCGTGACCGCCAACAAGGCCGTGATCGCCCGCTACGGCGAGGAGATCGCCGCCGCGGCGGCCGCGCGGGGGGTCTATGTGCTGATCGAGGCCGCCGTCGGCGGCGGCATTCCGATCATCGAGCCGCTGAAGCAGTCCCTGGGCGCCAACCGCATCCAGCGGGTCAGCGGCATCATCAACGGCACCACCAATTACATCCTCAGCCGCATGGCTGACGAGGGGGCCGCCTATGGCGAGGTGCTGGCCGATGCCCAACGCCTCGGCTATGCCGAGGCCGACCCCGCCGCCGACGTGCAGGGTGGTGATGCGGCCGACAAGATTGCGATCCTGGCATCCCTGGCCTACGGCGGGGTGGTCCCGCGGGAGGCCATCCCCACCAGTGGCATCGACCGGCTCGATGCCCGCGATGTGGCCTATGCCGAGCAGCTCGGGTACGGTGTCAAGCTGCTGGCGGTGGCCGAGCAGGTGGGTCTGGCTGCCGACGGTGCCGCCGAACTCGATGTCAGCGTCAACCCCACGTTGCTGCCCCGCGATCACCCCCTGGCCGGGGTGCATGGGGTCAACAACGCGATCCTGGTGGAGGGGGATCCGGTCGGCCGGGTCATGTTCTATGGCCCCGGGGCCGGGGCCGGGCCCACCGCCTCGGCCGTGGTGGCCGACATTCTCAACATCGCCGGCATCCGCCAGGTGAGCGGGGTGGCGTCATCGGGTCAGCCGGCGCCACTCGATCCGCTGCTGGCGGCGGGCAGCTGGCGGCCCTGCCGGTTGGTGGATCCCGCCCAGACCCATCACCGCAACTATGTGCGCCTGCGGACCAGCGACCAGGCCGGCGTGATCGGCCGCATCGGCACCTGCTTTGGCGACGCGGGCGTGTCCCTGCAGTCGATCGTCCAGTTTCAGAGTCCGGCCGGCAGCGAGGGCGGTGAGGCCGAGATCGTCGTGATCACCCACCAGGTCAGCGAGGCTGCCTTTCGCACGGCGATGGCCGCGATCGAGGCCCTGCCGGTGGTCGATCACGTCGCCGCCTGCCTGCGCACCCTTTGAGCGTGGGCCGGTCGGCTAGGCGAGGTCAGCGCTGCGCCCCTGCACGGATCGCGGCCGCCGTCGCCCTGCTGGTGGTCCCGCTGTTGGCTTCCTGCCAGCAGCGCCGCGATCCAGCCCGCCTGATCATTGCCAGCCGCAACCGGATCGACACGGTCGATCCGGCCGGTGCCTACACCGTGGGGGCGACGCAACTGCTGAGCGCCATCGGCGATCCCCTGTATGCCATTGCCCCCGATGGCCGCATTGAACCCCGGTTGGCGACCAGCCTGCCGCGCGTCAGCCCGGACGGCCTGCGGATCCAGGTGGACCTGCGCCGTGGCGTGCGCTTTCACGACGGCACGCCGTTCAATGCGGCGGCCATGGTCTTCACCCTGGAGCGGTTTTTGGCGATTGGAAAGCTGAGCTACCTGATCGGCGATCGGGTGGCCTCGGTGCGGGCCACCGGCAGCCACAGCCTCGAGCTGCGGCTCAAGCGACCCTTTGGCGCCGTGAGCCAGCTGCTCAGCGCCATCAACCTGACGCCCCTGTCGCCAACGGCCTACCGCCAGCATGCCCGGCGCCAGCTCAGTGATCGATTCGTCGGCACGGGCCCCTACCGGCTCAGCTTCTTTACGCCCCAGCAGCAACGGCTGGAACCGTTTGCGGGCTATTGGGGCCGTCCTCCCGCCAATCGGGGTCTGGATCTGGTGGCGCTCTCCAATTCGACCGCCCTGTTCGGTGCCCTGCAGAGCGGCGAGGTCGATGGCTTGCTGTCCACCAGCCTGGAGCTGGACCACCAGGCCGCGCTGCAGCAGCAGGCCCGCCGTGGCCGCTTGCGTCAGGCCACCGGTCCAGCCCTCGAGATCGGGTATCTGACCCTGCTCACCGACCAGCCCCCGCTCAACGACGTGCGTTTGCGCCGGGCCCTGGCCCTGAGCCTGGATCGTCGCCGGCTGGTGGCGCGGGTCAGCCAGGGGCTGAACCTGCCCCTGCGCGGCCTGGTGCCGCCGGTGTTGCCGGCCGGAATGCCCGAGCCCTGGCCGGCCTACAACCCCCAGGCGGCCCGTCGCCTGTACCGCCAGGCTGGCTACTGCGCCGGTCGCCGGCTGCCCCTGGAGCTCACCTTCCGCTCCAACATTCCCAGCGACCGTCTGTTCGCCCTCACCTGGCAGGCCTTGCTGCAGCGGGATCTGGGTGATTGCCTGACCCTCACGGTGCAGGGCATGGAATCGACCACGGCCTACCGCCAGCTGGGGGATGGCGCGTTTCAGTTGATCGTGCTCGATTGGATGGGCGATTTCCCCGATGCCGACAACTATCTGATGCCGGTGTTGGGATGCGACAAAGCCAGTGGAACCCGTTGTCTGCAGGGAGCCAGTGCCGCCAGTGGCAGTTTCTGGACCCAGCCAGGTCTGGAGGCCGAGCTCAGACGCAGCACCAGCCTCAGCGGTGCCCCCCGTCTGGCGTTGCTGCGCCGCATTCAGCGCCAGACGGCCGCCGCCAGTCCCTACCTGCCGCTGTGGTTGGTGCAGCCACGCATCTGGGTGCGTCCCGATCTGGATCAGCCCCGCTTTGATGGCTCGGGTCGGGTGATCTTGCAGGAGCTGCGGCGTCCATGAGTCGCTCTAGCCGCCTGCTGCGCTACGTGGGGGCCAGGCTGGCCCTGGCGCCGGTGATGCTGTGGTTGCTGGCCAGCCTGGTGTTTCTGTTGCTGCGGCTGGCGCCAGGGGATCCGATCGATGCCCTGCTGGGCACCCGTGCGCCAGAGGCGGCCCGGGCCGCCCTGCGGGCCCAGCTGGGTCTCGATCAACCGTTGTTGCACCAGTACGGCCATTTTTTGGTCGGGCTGCTGCAGGGGGATCTGGGCACCTCGCTGACCAATCAGCAGCCGGTGCGCGCCGTGATCGGCCAGACCCTGCCCGCCAGCCTTGAGCTGGGGGTGGTGGCCCTGCTGCTGGCGGCACTGGTCGGCCTGGCGGTGGGCTTCAGCGGCATCGCCCGCGCCGAAAGCCGCTGGGATCTGGGGGCCCGGCTCTATGGCATCGGCACCTATGCCCTGCCCTCGTTCTGGCTGGCGATGATGGCCCAGCTGGTGTTCGCAGTCTGGCTGGGGTGGTTGCCGGTGGGGGGGCGTTTCCCCCCGACCCTGCTGCCGCCCAGCGGCACGGGGTTCTATCTGCTCGACAGCCTGCGCGATGGCCTGCTGCACGGTCAGTGGCAGAACCTGGCCGGCAGCCTGCGCCATCTGCTGCTGCCGGCGGGAACCCTGGCGGTGCTGCTCAGTGGCATCTTTGCCAATGCGCTGCGGCTCAACCTGCGCCGGGCGATGGATTCCGATTACGTCGAGGCGGCCCGCAGCCGCGGCCTGAGCGAACGGCGGCTGATCCTGCGGCATGCCCTGCCCAATGCCCTGCTGCCGGTGCTGACGATCACCGGCATCACCGTGGCCTCGTTGATCGGTGGCGCCCTGCTGATCGAGGTCACCTTTTCGTGGCCGGGGGTGGCGGCGCGCCTGCAGGAGGCCATCGCCCAGCGCGACTACCCGCTGGTGCAGGGCATCGTCGTGGTGGTGGCGGCGCTGGTGGTGGCGGTCACCGTGGCGGTCGATGTGCTGCTGGCCTGGCTGGATCCACGGCTGGAGTTCTGATCCGCCCGCTCCAACGCCGGGCCAAGGGGCCATCCAGCACATGGGCGCGGACGCCATCGAGCTCCCTGATCTGGGGTGAGAGCAGCAGCGGTTGCTCCAGGCTTTGCAGAAATTCAGCCGTGAGTTGCAGCAACAGGGCTTGCACCTTGCGGGGATCCACCCCCACCAGGTCATCGCCCAGCTGAAACAGGGCCTGTTCCCCTGAACCCACGCGCACCGGCGAAAAGTGACTGCCGCCTTCGACCACCACCAGGCGGCTGCGCCCCTGCCGTTGTTGGCCGAACACCGCCAGCTGCTCGCTCAGCGGCGGCGTGATCAGATCGAGGCTGCCCCCCACCAGCAGCACCGGCTGCCTGAGCCCCTGGAGTCCCTGGGGCCAGAGCAGGCTGCCAAAGCCGTTGTACGCCACCACAGCAGCGATCGGCGAACCCGATGCAGCACCAGGCCCCAGCCTGGGCACCTGGCACTGCAGCAACCGCGACAGGTTGGTCAGGGGCAGGCGGCTCAGGGCCTGGCGGCAGCGGCGCCCCAGGCCGGGTTCGGGTTGCTGCCCGGCGGCCAGCAGCGCCGTCAGCCCCCCCAGCGAGTGGCCGATCAGCACGGCCGGAGCGCCCGCCCGGGCCCCCAGCCTGCCCAGGCGGCCCTGCCGTTGGGCCTGCAGCACCGCGTCAACATCGGCCAGCCGCTCGCGCAGGCTCTCGGCATCCGGCGGGGGCTGGCGCCCCACCAGCGAGGCCTGCAGCGCCGAGGCGTCGCTGCCGGGATGGTCGAGCACCACCACCGGCCAGCCCCAGCGCGACAGCGCGGCCGCCAGCCAGCTGAGCTGGCCGGCGCTGCCCCCCAGCCCGGGCATCAGCACCACCCAGGTCCCCTGGGGACGACCCTGGGCGGGCCACAGCTCGAGCGGCAGCCCCCCGGGGCGATGGGCCACCGCCAGCCTGAGCGGCAGGCCGTTGCCCCGGCCGCTTTGCTGGCTCAGCACCAGGGGCGTGGAGCGGCGCTCGGGCAGGCCCAGGCTGGGCAGTTGCCGCAGGGCCTGGCGTTGCAGCAGCAGCTGGTCGCGCCACTGCTGGGCCAGCTCGAGCACCCCGTCCAGCTGCAGGCTGACCCGCTTGGGGGGCAGGGCCAGCAGCAGATCAAGGCTGTTGAATTCGCCGCGGCGGCTGAGCAGCTCGCTCACCGTGCGCCGCAGCAGCTCGGCCGAGCGGGCCCGGGCGTCCGCTCCGCGCTCGCCGGTGTTGAGCAGTCCGGCCAGTTCCTGCAGCAGCTGTTCGCCGGTCCAGCTGGCCAGCAGCTGCTGGCCAAAACTGCGGTCCCGCAGCAAGGGGGCCCGCAGCAGCTGCACCAGATCGCGGCGGCTGCGCCCGTCGAGCAGGCTGAGCCAACTCGCCAGTTCGCCACGGGTCTGCTCTGGCGCCAGGCTCCATTCCTGCAGCTGCTTCAGGTCGATCGGCAGGGCCAGCCCATCGAGCTGCAGCTCCAGCACCGACGCGGCCCGCAGCGGCAACGGCTGATGCAGGGGCAGCAGCGCCAGCAGCAGACTGACAACAACCCCAGGCAATCGGTGGCGGCAGGTTGAAGCAGGCACAGGTGTTGGCTGCAACGCGGGCGTCCTGGTGGAGCCAGTTTCCCGCGCCGTTGCGCCGTGTGGCCATGGTGCGCCTGGTGGGTTCGATCGGCGCCGGTGGGGTGCTGTATCTGACCCCATTGGTCTTTCACCGGGCCGGGTTCTCGGCCAGCGATGTCACCCTGGGGGTGGCCCTGGCTGCGTTGACCGGCACGATCGGTCGCTTTGTCAGCGGTGCCCTGCTCGATCGCGGTTGCCGTTGTTCGCTGCCGGTGCTGCTGGCGGTGGCCTGCGCCATGGCTGGCGATCTGCAGTTGGGTCTGGCCGACACCATCGCGGCCTACGGGCGCGGCCAGCTGCTGCTGGGGCTGTCGATGGGCCTGTACTGGCCCGCGATTGAACTGGCCGTGGCGTTGACCGCCGGCAGTTGTGGCTCGCCCCGCGGCTACGCCCTGGCCCGTACCGCCGACGCGGTGGGCATTGCGGCCGGCGCCCTGCTGGGGGCCCTGTTGGCGGCGTTGGGCCCGATCCGGGCGGTCTATGCCGTCGACCTTGGCTGTCTAACCCTGATGGGCTGGTTGCTGCTGCGGGCCCCGTTTCCGGCGGCCGCGCGACCCTGGGCGGGCCAACCCCAACACCCGCCGCTGGCCTTGGGCCCCTGGTTGCGGCCGCTGCTACCAATTTTGCTGGTGTCCCTGGTGGCCACGGCCGTTCCGGCCCTGATCCAGAGCGCCCTGCCCCTCGATCTGGTGCGGGGCAGCCTGCGGCGCCCCGCCATCAACGAAGCCCTGGGCGCCCTGCTGGTGGGCAGCCAGTTGGTGTTGCTGCTGCTGATTCAATGGCCCGTGGGCCGCTGGCTGGCGGATCGGCCCGTGCAGACCGGCCTGCGGCTCAGCCTGCTGTGTTTCAGCGGCGGTGCCCTGCTGCTGGGCTGCAGCGGTTTCAGTGCCGCCGCGGGGCCGGGGCTGGTGTGGATCGCCCAGGTGCCATTGGCGGTCGGCCTGGCGGCCTTTTTGCCGACGGCCACCGAAGCCGTGGTCGAACTGAGCCCACCGGCCCGCCAGGGCCTGGCGATGGCGCTGTTCTCCCAGTGTTTTGCCCTGAGTGCCTTTGTCGCGCCCCTGATCGCCGGCCGCCTGCTTGATGTCCAGGGCCATGGCGCCGGGGTCTGGTTCAGCCTGGCGGCCGCAACCGCGCTCAGCCTGGGGCTGGTCCGTTGGCTGGAGCGGCTGCAGCATCAGCGCCTGCTGGAGGTGCTGACCGGTTCAGAGGGGGGCGCTCAGGACGATCGGTCCCTGCAGGCCACGACCCCTGAGGTTCTCTATCGGTTTGGCCCCTCGGAGGGGGAAGGTTGAGCTTTGCCCTGAACCCAGGCCTCGTGGGGCAGGGGCTCGGTGCCGTACTCCCAGTCGTCGTAGTCAGGATCGTTGCGGATCTGCTGATGCAGCTCCTTCTGCACGTCAAAGTCGTGGGGATGGGGGGCCGCGCCGTCCTCGGGCGTGGTGGGCTTCTGGTCCGTCATGACCCTGCTCGGGATGATGCGGATGCTACCCAGGCCCAGCCTGCGCGCCGACCGACCGCTAGCTGCCCAGTGCCGATCATGCAGTGGGTCGGTTGATGGCCAAGATCGCGGACATGCCGATTCCCCCAACGGCTACGACCACCTTCACCGCCGGCATCGTCAAGAGGCGGCCGCTCGGTCAACACCCTTTCGCCCGACGCCAGCCTGGAGCTTGACCTGCGCCCCTTGGGCAACGGCGAACCCCAGTCCGTCTCGATCAAGGGTCTGGGCAGGGCCGCTTGGCTAGTCGGAAAGGCGCCTTATTCCCCTTCGATCACGGTGATGACCCCAGCGAAGGCCTGCAGCCACGGTCCAGGAGTGAACATGGCGTGGGAGTGCACATCTACCAAACTTGGCACCACGATCAGCCCTTTCGCGTTGACCGTGCTGCGTCCAGGCAGAGGGGCCGTGCTGGTGACCCCGATCTTGCCGCCGACCGGTAGAACAGCGCTTTGCCCAAACGCAGGCGTGACCATCAAGTTGCGTGTGATCAGCGCCAAGTGTGAATAATTTATTGCTTCACTTTATTGATCGTTCCTCTATTTTGTCGTTGCGGGTATTGGTTGTTGCTCGTTTGTTGTGGTTTTGTTTGGCTTGCTCTTGAGGATTTCGGGTGACGGGAATGACGGTTTGCAACGCTGGGGGTGGTCGCTTTCTGTATTCCTGCTATTAAATGGCAAGACAGATTGATATTGCAGATGGTCTTGAACTCGTTCAAGCACGTTCCCATCGCCTTGCTGATGGCTCTTGGCTGCGGAGCGACTCAGTTCCATTTTCCTGGAGCATCGGCCTCGCCGCTGCCACTGGTCGCCCAAGCTAAAGCTCCTGCTGGGGCTGCCCATTCGGCTGATGATGACCACGACCACACCTCCAAGGCCGCTGCTGCTGGTGTGCTCGATGAGGCCACGCTCAACTCGATGCGGTCAGCGCCCTTGCCCAAGCAGGTCAAGCCTGAGGTCGCGGCCAGCGTTGAGAAGCTGGTCAATTCCCCCCAGGTGCGTCAGGCCTTGAGTCTGCTCAAGAGTGATGAAGCGCGCTACATCAAGGAAGCCATTCAGATCTCCGAGATCCCGGCACCGACCTTTGCCGAGGCCAAGCGAGCCAAGGCTTATGCGGCTCTGTTGAAGGCCAATGGATTGAGCGATGTGCGCATTGATTCAATCAGCAACGTGATCGGTGTGCGTAAGGGCACCGGCCAAGGTCCCAAGATTGCGATTGTGGCCCATCTCGACACGGTCTTTGATGCCAAGACCAATGTCAAGGTCAAGAAGAAAGGTGATGTGCTCTATGGCCCGGGTCTGACTGACGATTCAGCCGCCCTGGCGTCGATGCTGAGCTGGCTGCGGGCCATGGATCAGGCCAAGATCAAAACACCGGGTGATCTCTATTTCATGGCCTCGGTTGGTGAAGAGGGCCTGGGCAACCTGCGCGGTATCAAGCAGCTGGCCAAGGACTACCCCGACATCGCCGGTTACGTGATGCTGGAGCCCGTGCCGATGCCCGTAGCGGTAACCGCCAACACCGGCGTCACCCGTCTCCTCGTGACCTTTACGGGGCCCGGAGGCCACAGCTGGGGTGCTTACGGACAGGTGCCCAGCGCCAACCATGCCTTGGGTCGCCTGATCGCCAAGATCGCGGACATGCCGATTCCCACATCGGCAAGGACCAGCTTCACGGTCGGCATCATCAAGGGCGGTCGCTCGGTCAACACCATTTCGCCTGATGCCAGCCTGGAGCTCGACATTCGCTCACTTGGCAACCGCGAATTGCAGGCTGTCGTCAAGCAGGTGGACACCTATGCCCAGCAGGCGGTTGCTGAGGAAAACAAGCGCTGGGGGGTCAACTCCCTCAAGGTGTCGATCAAGGATCTCGGTGGCCGTCCTGGTGGCATGACTCCGCCCGACCATCCGATCGTGCATGGCTGGATGGCTACGGCTCAGAGCCTGGGTGTCAAACCCATCCTGTTGGCCGGCGCCAGCACGGATGCGGCGATTCCCATGTCCCAGGGCGTTCCAGCACTGGTGTTGGGGTTTGGCGGTGTCACGGGTGGCTTCCATGCCCTTGATGAGAATTGGAATCCCACCAATGCTTACAAAGGCGTGCAGCTCACCTTCCTCACCACCCTGGCGATGGCTGGGGTCGATGGTGTCAGCCAGCCGTTGGTTCCCCAGCGCTGATCATCAACAAGCTGATCATCAACAACTGTTGGTGGACGAGTGGGCTGGTCCTTCCAGTTCACTCGTTTTGGTCTGCAGCTGATCCACCGTTGAGACGATTGAAGCCGAAGAGGTTGGCATCTGGTTGGTTGCTGGAAAGAATGAACGCCAGTGGCTCCCATCAGTGAACGTGTTGAACCTGTTGTCTTTGGCCCTCTTGTTGGCCCTGGTCATGGTTGGAAGCGCCCAGGTCCTGGCCGTATCACCAAAGGCCAATTCAGCGACAAACTCTTCAATGGAATGCCTGGCACGAGCCCAAAATTCAAGTTCCTCAATGCTGATGTTGAAAAGCTGCAGCAAAATCAGCTATTAAGGAGGATTGGATCACTAAATCGATCCTTTTGCGATGTCCGTAATTCGTTCAACCTTGCGTACCCTGCTTGCTGCAGTGGCTGAAATGAATCCCATGGGATCAATTCAGGCAGGTGCTTGACTACCCGCTTGTCGTCCTAATGCTTTGCGGCTCGTTACCGATCATCGCCTAATCCTCTCTATCCCAAGGCTTGCGGGCATCTGTTTAATCAGATTATCATTGATGATCCGATCAATCAAGCCTTATTGAAGATTTACGCAGCATCCATGAGCAGACGCTGCGATTGAGCAGGCGAACGAAGGCTTGGCTGCTGTTCGGGCCAGCAATGGCACATTGTTGCTTGGTATCAGATACGAAGCCCCTCATAACGGGCAGGATGGTGGCGCTGTTACATCTTGACGCGTCTGGGGTCAGCGCCGTCTGCTGATTTGAGTTGCTTGATGAGGTCCTTGAACTCGGCTTCAGTGCCCGTTGCTGGATCGAGGTAGTATTGCCAATTACCTGTTTGAGGCTGATAAGCATCACCCTCAATTGTCAGGTCGTAGATGCCTATATCTTTTACTGATGTCGCTTTGTCAGGTTCCAAAGCGCGAAGAAAAACAAAGGTTCCATACTTGGGAGTTGTTAGGAATCGCTTTGCTTGCTCGTTTGTTTCAGGGTCACCCATGAGCATGAATCTTGTCCTGAAATAAGACTGCACGAGATTCATAAAAGCTGTGGCAATAGGACTGATGTCAAACCGATCGGCGAATGCAGAGATTAAATTGCCGAACGGGTCAATATAGGCGACCGAATTGACAGCCTTTGGCGTCGACGCCACCAATTGTGTTAGTAGATCTTTGAGCGCCGCATTTGGTTGTCTGAAATCAGTGAGCCGGAGGGAGAACGCATGCGAAGAGGCGCGTTCAAGGGCCATCCTAAACTTGGAATCGACAGGAAGCGTCGCCGGATCGAGTAATTCAGAAGGAGGAAGGCCTAGTACCCTCCTGTTTGCCTCGACAACATCACGGCTCTTTACAAAGACTTCAGAGCATCCATCAGCCGTCTTTTTGGATAGGGTCGTGCTCGCGAATGCGGGACCTGTGCTTGGACCTACGCGCGGGCGAACGCCTTGAATTGAGTAATAGGTAAATGTGCGTTGCGCTTGTTTGCGTAGATTGTCGGTTAGATCTGGATAGGTTCCGTCAAGGGTGTAATTAATTCCAGTAGGATAGTCAAGCGCGACCACTCCAACATTGAATCCCGCAGCGAGCAGTGATCCTGCACATTGCGGGCATGGATCGAGTGACGTTACGATCGTCAACTCTGGCGGCGGGGGAAGGTTGAGGGCGCTGGCGTTCTCGTAATACCAGGAGACCAGCTGCCTTTCGCCGTGATTGGTTGGATCGAGATTTAACCACTTGTTGCTCAGTGCGGATTGGCCGTTGGGGAGACGTTAATAGACAGTATTGCGCCATTGATGAACAACCAGGCCAGTGCTGTTTTCAATGATGGCGCCGCCCACTGCAAAGGAACGTTCTGCAAGTGCCATATTTGCCTGCTCAAGCACAACAATTCCGGCAGCTTCGGCCGTTTGGATCAGAGCCTTTCCCCGTTTACCTTGTTTCCCTGTGATCGATAAAGCTGTTCCAGCACGAGTGCCTGGAGCAAGGGCGACAGTGGCGCCAGCTGAGCCAAGTATGGCTAGCACAGCACGGCGGCAAATGTGCATAATATCAAGCTTCATATCATTTCACGGGTTTTTATTGTTCCTCGATTTAATCCTTTTATGACTCGATGTCGAGTGCTTTGCTTTCGCGCCACGGGTCAATCACGCCTTGCTACCAACCCCAGTATGGGTCTCTGAGTTACATTTTTAGCTGCATTGGCGATGGCTGCGGTTGACGGTTTAGCGCAAGCAGCGTTGGCGATTCGTGATCGACATGGTCCATGCCGAAGCCATGACCGTTGCTTGCTAATTCGGTCGAACTCTGATAAAAAAGTCGGGCTGATTAAATGGTTTGCCCATTGGACGGTCCCACTCTGGCAGCTGTGCGTCGTTTTCTGAATCAGGCCATTGGTCGATCTCGACGTTCTGGGGTGTTGGCAGTGCCTGCCCTGAGCATGCTCCTGTCGACTGGCCTGCTCCACTCACCCGCTCGGTCCGTCCCCTTGGAGACTGAGAACAATCAGGCCTCAGCTCAACCAATCCTGGCGCAGGCTGCGAGCCCTGCAAGTCAGGATCAGCCCCCAGGGCCGCCCAGCAAGGTTGCAGAAACGGCAAAGAAAAAAGGTCAACCCAGCCTGTATGGAACGGTCACCAAGCCCGGTTTCTTTGCCTTGGTTGAGCAAACAACCAATTGGACATTTCCGCGTACTGGTGCTGCCTGGGGTACAGGGCCCGCAGTCGGTGCCACATTTGTTGGCCTTGGCGTTTCCGGCAATATCAGGGGCACCAAAGATAATTTATTGAGTTGGTCTGCCCAGCTCGGCCCGCTGTTTCAGCACACCTACAACGTGCCTGGGGTTGACCGGACACCACTGCGCATGGATGTGTCGTCGTTCTTGTCGCCGTTGGTGGGTGATGACCTGCAAATTTATGCCCTCTGGCGTGGCATTGCGGGCAATGATGTGGGCGGTCAAACTCGTTTTGCTAACACGGTCCGAGCTGGCATTCTTTATTCATTTGCTGGAAGTCGCATCATTCCCGACGCCATTGAATTGATTAACCTGCCAGAAAGGGGCTTCTATGGACGTGTTGAGCCCAGCTGGATTTTTAATCCAGATGGTCAGTTGAGTCAGGTGCAGACTCAGGCCTATCTTGGTCTTTCAGAAACCTGGTACCCGTTTACCTTTGCTGTCGAGGTCGGTCCGCAGTTCATCCAGACTGCAGGAAGAGAATTGCAGACCAATCTCGGCAGCTTTTTTGATCTTGGCTATTTCTTCAGTAAGAAAACACGTGCTTACTTGCGTTATCGGCCATCCCTTTCGTTTGGGGGCAATGCCTACCCTGCGGCCACCCAGATCCTGCAAGCCGGTTTGAACTATCGATTCTGATTGCTGGTGGATGGCTCCGTTCAGACGTTGAAGAGAAACTCCATCACATCGCCCTCGGCGACGATGTAATCCTTGCCTTCGGCCCGCAGCCAGCCTTTGTTGCGGGCTTCGGCCAGGGAGCCGGCTTCGAGCAGTTGCTGATAGCCGATCGTCTGGGCGCGAATGAAGCCCCGCTCAAAGTCGGTATGGATCACCCCGGCAGCCTGGGGGGCGCTCATGCCGGCCTTGATCGTCCAGGCGCGGGTCTCCTTTTCACCGGTGGTGAAGTAGGTGCGCAGGCCCAGCAGCTTGTAGGTGGCTCGGATCAGGCTGGCCAGCCCCCCCTCGTCAACCCCCAGGCCGGCCAGAAATTCGGCCCGGTCCTCTTCGGGCAGTTCGATCAGCTCGGCCTCCACCTGAGCCGAGATGCGCACGGTTTCGGCGCCTTCTTTGGCGGCCAGGTCGGCCACGGCTGTGCAGAAGGCGTTGCCTGATGCCAGGTCATCCTCGCTGACGTTGGTGGCGTAGATGATCGGTTTGGCGGTCAGCAGCCCCAGGGGTTTGATCAGGGGTGCTTCCTCGTCGGTCAGTTCGACACTGCGGGCGGCGCCGCCCTGCTCAAGCACCTGTTGGATGCGGGCCAGGGCGCCGTCTTCGAGCTGGGCCTCTTTGCTGTTGCGCAGCTGTTTGACCAGGCGTTCGCGGCGCTTTTCAACCTGGCTCAAGTCGGCCAGGCCCAGCTCGAGGTTGATCACCTCTGCATCCCGCACCGGATCGACCGAACCCGAGACGTGGATCACGTCATCGTTCTCGAAGCAGCGCACCACATGGACGATCGCGTCGACTTCGCGAATGTTGGCCAGAAACTTGTTGCCCAGGCCTTCGCCCTGGCTGGCTCCTTTGACCAGTCCGGCGATGTCGACGAATTCGACGCGGGTTGGAATGATCTCTTTGCTGCCGCTCAGGTCGCTGAGCTGCTGCAGCCGCGGGTCGGGCACCGCCACCACGCCCGAATTGGGCTCGATGGTGCAAAAGGGGTAATTGGCGGCCTCGGCCTGCGCGTTGGCGACCAGGGCGTTGAACAGGGTCGACTTGCCGACATTGGGCAGGCCGACGATTCCGGCTTTGAGCATGGATGGAATCTACGGGCCGGGGCGGGTCCCCCAGGCCAGCCCGTCGCCCGCGAGACTGGTGGCACGTAGCGCTGCCGGTGATGTCCACGTTGACGCCCCCCAAACCGGTCAATCCCTCGTCGCGCCCGCAGACCCCACCCGCCGGCCTGGAACCCGCCAGACCGTTGTGGCGCTGGCGCCGCCTTTGGATCGGCGTGTCTGTGGTAGCCCTGGTTGTGGCAGGGTTCGGCGGCGTGCAGTGGCGCCGCAGCAGCACCCAGAAGGCCGCTCTGGCGCGGTACACGGTGCTGGCCCAGCGGGGCAGCTTGCCGGGTGTGATCTCGGCCACCGGCGAGCTCGAGGCGATCGAGCGGGTCAACGTCAGTCCCAAGCGCCAAGGCGTGCTGGCCCGCCTGTTGGTGGAGGAAGGTGATCGGGTGCGCCGCGGTCAGGCCCTCGCCGTGATGGATCCCGGCGATCTGGGCGACCGCCTGCAGGAGCTCCAGGCCAATCTGCGCTCGGCCGAAGCCAACCTGCAGCGCAGCCGCAGCGAGTGGCAGCGACGGCAGCAGCTGTATCGCAGCGGTGCCATCAGCGCTGACGACTACAACCGGGCCCTGGCGGCCTATCGGGTGGATCAGGCTGCGACCAGCGCGGCCCGTGAACGCTTGCAGCAGCGTGGGATCGAGCAGGGCGACATGGTTGTGCGGGCCCCCTTTGATGGGCTGATCAGCCAGCGCTATGCCGACCGCGGCGCCTTTGTGACCCCGACCACGACCGCCTCCAGCAGCCTGGGGGCCACCAGCTCCTCGATTGTCGAGGTCGCCCGCGGGCTCGAAGTGGTGGCCAAGGTGCCCGAGAGCGATGTCGGCCGCCTGCGGGTCGGCCAGAGCGCCAGCGTTCAGGTGGATGCCTTCCCTGACCGCCGCTTTGCTGCCCGCATTCGTCAGATCGCCCCACGGGCGATCAAGACCAACAACGTCAATTCTTTTGCGGTCAAGCTGACGTTTGTCGACCCCGCACCGCAGCTGCGCATCGGCATGACGTCCGAGGTCGATTTTCAGATCGGCCAGGTGCCGCCCCAGACCCTGGTGCCCACCGTGGCCGTGGTCACAGAGGATGGACGTCCTGGGGTGTTGCTGGTGGGCCAGGGCAACCAGCCCCGCTTTCAGCCGGTCGAGCTGGGTATGAGCAGTGGCCGCAGCACCCAGATCCTGAGCGGCCTGACCGCGGGGACCCGGGTGTTCATCGATCTGCCCCCCTGGGCCAAAAAGAAGCGTTAACCCGCGTGGAGCAAACGGCGGGCCGCGTCGACGATGCGGCCCGAGGCCTGGCCATCGCCAAAGGGGTTGTGGGCCCGGGCCATGGCGTCGTAGGCGGCCGGGTCGTCCAGCAGCTTGGCGGCCTCGTTGACGATCGCCTCACTGTCGGTGCCGATCAACCGGGCCGTGCCGGCGTCGACTGCTTCGGGGCGTTCGGTGGTGCGGCGCAGCACCAGCACCGGTTTGCCCAGGGCAGGCGCTTCTTCCTGGATGCCGCCCGAATCGCTCAGCACCAGGGTGGCTTCGCGCAGGGCGGCCACCAGGCGGTCGTAGTCGAGCGGTTCGCACAGGTGGGCGCGGGGGTGATTGCCCAGCAGCGCCTGCAGCGGTTCGCGCACCGTCGGGTTGCGGTGCAGCGGCAGCAGGATCACCAGGTCCTCGTAGCGCTGCAGCAGCTGCTGCAGGCCGCTGCCGATCTGCAGCAGGCGCTCGCCCCAGTTTTCGCGGCGGTGCACGGTCACCAGGATCAGCCGTTGCCGCGCCGGATCAAACCCCTCGAGCGCAAACGGTGGCGCCTGCTGGGCCATCAGCAGCAGCGCATCGATCACCGTGTTGCCGGTGGTCAGCACCTCACCCACCACCCCCGAGGCCCGGCAGTTGGCCGCCGAGCGTTCGGTGGGCGCAAAGTGCAGCTGGGCCAGCTGCGAAATCAAGCGGCGGTTGGCTTCCTCAGGGAATGGGTCCAGCAGGTTGTCGGTGCGCAGGCCGGCTTCGACATGCCCCACCGGAATCTGTTCGTAAAAGGCCGCCAGGGCCGCTGCAAAGGCGGTGGTGGTGTCGCCCTGCACCAGCACCAGATCGGGGCGGTGGTTGGCAAACTCCTGCCGCAGCCCCTCCAGGGCTGCACAGGTGATGTGGGTCAGCGTTTGCTTGGGCGCCATCAGCGCCAGGTCGTGGTCGGCCGCCAGGCCGAACAGCTCCATCACCTGACTGACCATTTCGCGGTGCTGGCCGGTGAGCACCACCCGGGTGGCGAAATCGTCCGCCCGCTGAAAGGCCTGGATCACCGGTGCCAGCTTGATCGCCTCGGGGCGGGTGCCCAGCACGATCGTCACCAGGGGGAGGGGCGTCAAGGCTCTGCGGCGCACCGAAGCCCACTGTGTCATGGGGGTGGTCAGGCCAGTGGAGCTCACTGACAACGGTGGCGAACGACGCGAAGCTGGTGTTGCTGCCGTTGGCCGCTGCGATGTCCCCGCCCGAGTCCCCCAGCCTGTTCCCGCGCACCAATCCGTTTCCAGCGGCCGCGGGTCCGTTGAAGGCCCCGTCAGCATTCCCGGCGCCGCAGATTCAGGCAGCGGCGCAACCACCCGCACCCGTGGCCGCAACGGGCTCGCTTGAGGCGATCGTGCGCCTGGCCCATGACAAGGGCTATTCGGACGTGCATCTGGGGGTCGGGGAGGAACCGCGCTTTCGCCATCGCGGCGAGATGGTGCGCAGTGGCCTGCCGGTGACCGATGCGGCCAGCTTTGGCCGCTGGTTGCGCGAAATCATGGGCCCCGCCGCGATCGACCGCTTTCAGCGGGAGCTCGAATTCGATGGCTCCCATGCCTTCAGCTTTGTGCGGGTGCGCCTCAACCTGCTCGAGTCGCTGCGGGGCCCGGCCATGGTCCTGCGCTTGATCCCCCAGACGATCGCCAGCCTCGAGGACCTCAACCTGCCCCCCGTGCTCAAGCAGCTGGCGGCCCGGCCCAAGGGGCTGATCCTGGTGACCGGTCCCACCGGTTCAGGCAAAAGCACCACCCTCGCGGCGATGATCGACTGGATCAACGGCAGCATGAGCCGCCACATCCTCACGATCGAGGATCCGGTCGAGTTCGTGCACGAAAGCCGGCAGTCCCTGGTGCGCCACCGCGAGGTGGGCCAGCACACCCGCCAGTTTCACAACGCCCTGCGGGCGGCCCTGCGCGAGGACCCCGATGTGATTCTGATCGGCGAGATCCGTGACCCGGAGACCCTGGCCACCGCCCTGGAGGCCTCCCAGACGGGCCATCTGGTGTTCGGCACCCTGCACACCAACTCGGCGGTGCGCACGATCGAGCGGATCCTGGGGATGGTTCCGGCCGCCGAGCAGGACGCCATCCGCCGCTCGGTGTCCGAGGCCCTGCTGGGGGTGGTGGCGCAGGGCTTGCTCAAGACCAGCGACGGCAAGCGCTGCGCCTTTCACGACATCCTGATCAACACCGATGCCTGCAAGGACTACATCCTGCGGGGCGAGCTCGAGGCGATCGAGGAGATCATGAGCCGCAGCGGCTTTGACGGCATGCAGACCGCCAATCAGGCCTTGCAGCAGCTGGTGGAATCGGGCCGCTGCAGCGCCGACGACGCCCTGGCCCAGAGCCTCAGGCCCAATGAACTGGCCCAGGCCCTGCGGGGTCGGACGTGATCAGGGGTTGGCCAGACGGGCGATCAACAACACGCTCAACCCGACCGACAAACCCAGCATCGCCAGGCGGCCATTCCAAATTTCGGCCTGGGGGGTGAATCCACGGCGCCAGGCATTGAGCTCGCTCGGGCTCACCGGCTCGTGGCTGGCCACATCGTCGTCGAAGGGGGCCATGGCGTCTTCGCCCAGTTGCGTGAGCCTAGTCGGATTCAGAAGCAGGCTGTGGTCGCATACAACGCCTCCGCCTGTTCCA
>JBJOHB010000166.1:0-7073 GCA_046047915.1 Cyanobacteriota bacterium | reverse complement strand
AGCAATCGCCCCAGGCGGATACCGCTGAAGCTGACGTAGCCGGCCAGCACGATGAACAGGCCCATCGACAGCACGGCCGCCAGACCGGGGCGGCCAGGACCGGGGTTGGGTTCAGGGGTTGGTGGCGTCATGGCCGATGCGGCGCAGGGTGGTGGCCGCCAGTCTGGCCATGCCCAGGGCGGCACTGATTCCGGGGCGGTTCAGCACCGGTACCCCCAGGGCCCGCTGGCGCAGCGCCCGCCACTGGGGGTTGCGGGCACCGCCGCCGGCCGTGATCACCTGCTGCAGGGGCGGCGCGCCCAGCTCCTGCAGCCGCTGCCAGCCCGCCACCTCGATGCGGCACAACCCCTCGAGCAGTCCCTGCAAATACAACGCATCGCTGACCGGCCTCGGTTCGAGCACTGGTTCCAGCTCTGGATCGTCGATCGGGAAGCGCTCGCCCACTCCCGGCAGGGGCCGCAGTTGCAGGCCGCTTGGGCGCTCGGGATCGATCTGGCGGCTCAGTTCACGCAGCTGTTCATCGCTGAAGAACCGCCGCAACACGCCGCCGCCGGCATTGCTGGCACCCCCGACCAGCCAGCGACCGGCCAGCCGCTGGCAGCTGATGCCGGCGCCCTGGATCGGCTGCTCGACCCATTGTTTGAGCACCAGCGTGGTGCCCAGCACGGCCAGGCCATCGCCGGGGCCGGCGTCAGCGGCCAGCACCGCAGCGCTGGCATCGGTGCAGCCGGCCACCACGCGGCAATGGGGCGGCAGCCCTAACGCCTGGGCCAGGCCGCCGTGCTCCGGGTCCACGGGCCCCAGATCGGTACCGCAGTCCACGATCTGGGGCAGGGCCGCGCGCCAGGGCTGTTGATCGATCGCCCCGGCCCAGCAGCCGCTGCCCTGCAGCCACCCCAGGCGCAGATTATTGGTGGCCTCGCCCCAGCGCCAGTGCCCCAGCAGGGCGCCCATCAGCCAGTCGGCCTGGTGCCGCAGCTGCAGTTGGCCACGGGCGGCGGCACCGGGTTGGTCGGTTTCGGCCTGGGCCAGCAGCTGCAGGGCCCGCGCCAGGCTGCCGCTGGCACTGGCGGCCGCATCGCTGGCGGGGTTGGTCCCTGTGGTGGCCAACCTCCGAGCCGCGTTGGCCTGGGCCGGACAGGCCTGGTGATACGGCAGTGCCTGGCCCATCGTCCCCGGCAGCAGGCTGCCATTGGGTCGGCAGAGCAGCAGGGTGCCCGAGGTGCCGTCAAGGGCGATGGCCCCCACGCGCTGGCGCAGCTCGGAGGGCACACGCGCGCACAGGGCGATCAGGCCATGCCGCCAGCTGGCTGGATCCTCAAAGGGGCCTCGGTAGGGGCTGGCCTCGTTCCAGAGGAGCTCACCGCCGCAGGCCACCGCCAGCCGCAAGCCGCTGGTGCCCAGGTCCACGCCCAGGCCCAGCGGCGCTGTGTGTTGCCCCTCGCGTTCAGGCGGCAACGCGGCTGGCGGTGGCCTGCTGGAGGGTGGCGGCGATCGTGCTCACCTCTTCCCAGGGCAGGTTGAGGTCGCTGCGGCCGAAATGGCCATAGGCGGCCACGTCCTGGTAAAAACGTCCGCCGCGCTGGCTGGGCAGGTTGCGCAGTCCGAAGGTCTCGATGATCGCGCCGGGGCGCAGGTCGAAATGCTCCTGCACCAGGGCGGTCAGATCGGCGTCGGCCAGTTTGCCGGTGCCAAAACTTTCGACCAGGATGCTCACCGGCCTGGCCACACCGATGGCATAGCTCAGCTGCACCTCGGCCTTGCGGGCCAGGCCGGCGGCCACCAGCGCCTTGGCCACATAGCGGGCGGCATAGGCGGCCGAGCGGTCCACCTTGGTGGGGTCCTTGCCCGAGAAGGCACCGCCGCCATGGCGCGCATAGCCGCCATAGGTGTCGACGATGATCTTGCGGCCGGTCAGGCCCGCGTCGCCCTGGGGCCCGCCCACCACAAACTTGCCAGTGGGGTTCACCAGAAAGCGGGTGCTGTCTTTGGCGGGCTTGAGGTTCAGGTCGCTGGTGGCCGGTTCGACCACATGGCTCCACAGGTCGGCGCTGATGCGCTCGCGCATCGCCTTGTCGTCGCTGATGGCGGCCGAGCCTGGTACCTCGATCTCGGCGGTGTGCTGGGTTGAGATCAGGATCGTGTCGATGGCGACGGGCTGGTCGTTCTCGTAGACGACGCTGACCTGGGTTTTGCCATCGGGCAGCAGGTAACCAAGGCTGCCGTTGTGACGCACCTCGGCCAGGCGCCGGGCCAGGCGGTGGGCCAGGCTGATCGGCAGCGGCATCAGCTCGGGCGTTTCGTCGCAGGCGTAGCCGAACATGATGCCCTGGTCGCCCGCGCCGATCAGGTCCAGCGGATCGCCGGCGTGGTCATCGGCTTCGTTGACCCCCTGGGCGATGTCGGGCGACTGCTGGTCCAGGGCCACCAGCACGGCGCAGCTGTTGGCATCAAAACCACCGGCACGGGCGCCGCTGTAGCCGATCTGTTGGATCACACCGCGCACCAGGGTGTTGAAATCGACCCGGGCGTTGGTGGTCACCTCGCCGGTGATCAGGCACAGACCGGTGTTGACCACGGTCTCGCAGGCCACGCGGCTGGCGGGGTCCTGGGCCAGCAGGGCGTCCAGCACCGCATCGCTCACTTGGTCGCAGATCTTGTCGGGATGCCCTTCGGTGACCGATTCAGAGGTGAAGACGTAACGGCTCATCGCGGCGTGCTGCAGCAATTCAGTCGCACGAGCCTATTCCCTGGGGCTTGTCAGTCCGGTGTAACGGGGTCGATGGCTGAAACCACCTCTGCCGCGCAGAGCCACCCTGCAGGGTACGCACGACCAGTCGCTCGTAGGGATGGCGCGCAGGGATGGTGCGAGGGGTTTCCATGCGGTGTCTAGACATTGTCTCGACAGGGCCGCGAACCCCTTGCCCCCCTTCCCGTTCTTTCCCTTCCCTTCTCGTCACTTCCCTTCCTTGCCCCCTCGCGTAGCCATCTTTCCTGGCCGCAGTTAGGCGACCGTCAGCTCCTGCCAGTGCTGCAGCCGCTCAAAGTGTGGATCCAGGGGTGGCGCCATGCGCCAGGCGGCGGTGTAGCCCAGCACCACGGGCACCCCGGCGGCGCGGGCCATGCGCAGGTCGCTGTTGGCATCGCCGATCAGGGCGCAGCGTGCGGCGCTGACGCCCAGCTCTTGGCACAGGCCATGCACCGCTTGCGGGTCAGGTTTGCAGGGAGTGTGGTCGGCGCTCCATAGACCGCTGAAGCGATGCGTCAGATCATGGGCCTGCAAAAACGCCTCGATACCGGGCACCCCGTCATTGGAGATGACGGCACAGCGCACCCCAGCGGCGACCAGTCGCTCCACCAGCTCGTGCAGGCCATCGGTGGCCTGGGGAGGTTGCGGCGCCCCCTCGCCATGCAGGGCATCGGTGGCGGCAAAGACCGCTTCACTCAGTTCGAGCGCGTCGGGCCAGCCCAGACCAACCTGACTGAGCACGGTCGCCGTCGAAATCAGATTGTGGCTGCGCGATCCGACCGCGGTGGTCCCAGCCGGGTGGATGCCGCCGGTGCCACGACCCAGTGCAGGCAGTCCATAGGCGCGCCTGAGCAGGGCTTCCAGCTCGGCAGCGGCGGCCTCAGCCAGATCTGGATCGTGGTCGCGGGTCAGGGCTAGGCAATGAAAAACCCTGGCCTCGGCCAGGGTTTCCAGCATGGGTTCACTGATCGAAAGGGTGCCGTCCTTGTCGAACAGCACCGCATCGATCGTCTGGGGCAAGCCCTGGCCATCAACCAGGAGCTGGCCCCGCAGTTGCAGATGGGCCAAGGTTGATGGCTCAGTCGAGGGTGACACCCATGGGCTCGTTGTCCTCGGCCTGCTCGAGCAGCATCTGCTTGTAGCGGGCGGCCATCTCCTCGGCCTTGTCGAACACCTTCTGGGGATCGGTGAGCATGTCGCCGGGCTCGGGCTCGAGGGCCTTGGTCGACAGGGAGATGCGACCGCGCTCGGCATCGAGGTCAATGATCATGACCTTCATCTGGTCATTGACATTGAGCACCGTGTGCGGTGTCTCGATGTGCTCGTGGCTGATCTCGGAGATGTGCAGCAGGCCACTGACACCACCGATGTCGATGAAGGCGCCGTAGGGCTTGATGCCGCGCACGGTGCCAACCACCACTTCGCCCACCTCGAGGCGATTCATCTTGCGCTCGACCAGGGCACGGCGATGGCTAAGCACCAGGCGGTTGCGCTCTTCGTCCACCTCAAGGAACTTGAGCGGCAGGAAATCGGCCACCAGCTCTTCCTTGGCCTTACGGGTGCTGATGTGGCTGCCGGGAATGAAGCCGCGCAGACCCTCAACCCGCACCAGGGCGCCACCACGGTTGGTGGCAAACACCTCGCTGTAGATCGTGGCGTCTTCTTTCTGCAGCTGGCGCACCCGCTCCCAGGCGCGCTGGTACTCGATCCGGCGAATCGAGAGCGACAGCTGGCCGTCCTCGTTCTCCTCACTCATGATGAAGAACTCCCGCACCTCGCCGGGCTGGAGCACATCACTGAGGCCTTCGACCCGGTTGATCGACACCTCTTGCAGAGGCATGAAGGCGGCGGTCTTGGCGCCGATGTCAATCATGGCGCCCTTGGGCTCCATCGCAAACACGGTGCCGTTGACGACGTCGCCGGGCTTGAAGTTGTAGTCGTACTTGCTCAGCAGCGAAGCGAACTCATCGAGGGTGAAACCCACGTCGTCGCTGCTGCGGCCTGCGTTGCGGCTGCTCGAGGCATCGGCGGCAGGAACCTCTTCCAGGGCGGCGAGGTCCAGGTCGGCTGCCGCTTCAGCGGCCAGATCCAGATCGGCCTCGGGGCTGCTGATGTCGGAAGGGGTCACGGTCATGGAGCAATGGCGGTCTGCCAACGGCAGTGCGAGCGAACGGAACGATCTGCCGCCAGCAGATCACTTCCAATCCAGCAATCTACCAACCTGCCCGCCGTCAGCGGCTCAGACCGCCGTGACCAGGGCGGCCTTGGCGTTGCGGGCCCGGGCTCCGCCCAGGCCTTCGAGGGTGGCGACAAAGTCGCTGATGCTCTGAAATTGCCGATACACCGAGGCAAACCGGACGTAGGCCACCTCACTCATGGTGCTGAGCTGCTGCAGGACCAGCTCGCCGATCTCGCTGCTGGTGACCTCACGACCGTTGCGCTGTTGCAGCTGCAGCTCGATCGTTTCGACGACGTTTTCGAGCCGCGCTGGCTCAAGACCGGTCTTTTCGCAGGCCCGAAGCAGGCCGTGCAGCAACTTCGAGGGATTAAAGGTCTCGCGGGTTCCGTTGCGCTTGACCACCGTGATCGGAACGGTTTCAACCCGTTCGTAGGTGGTGAAGCGAAAGTCGCAGTTGAGGCACTCGCGGCGCCGGCGCACACTGCGTCCGCTGTCAGCCGCCCGTGATTCGAGAACCCGGCTGTCTGTGTGTTGGCAGGAGGGACATTGCATCCCCAGAACAGCGGGTGATCTCAATCAAGTGTAAACACCCCTTTTCACTTTGGAAAGGGCTGGCGCATGCCAAGAAAAAACCCTCGCCATGGGCGAGGGTTGTGTTGGCTGAATGCATCGCTGGCTGAGTGCCTATTTGCCGATCTTCGGGGGATCGCGGAAGGCGATCGCGAAGAACAGGGTGGAAATGGCCAGGGCCAGAATCAGGATGTAAGCAAAGCTCTCCATTGGATCTCCTGCCGATCAGCTGAGGGTGGAGCCGGCCGGGGGCACGTAACCCTCGGGAAGACGGCGGGTCGAACGGTCGCCCAGTTTCTGGAACAGACCGAATTCGACCTGCTCGCCCAAATCAGGGTCGATTCCGGCAAACACATCGCGGTAGAGGGTGCGGGCACCGTGCCAGATGTGACCGAAGAAGAACAGCAGCGCAAACGTGGCATGGCCAAAGGTGAACCAGCCGCGGGGCGAGCTGCGGAACACGCCATCAGAGTGATAAGTCTCGCGATCGAAATCGAAGGCTTCACCCAGTTGGGCCTTGCGGGCCAGGCGCTTGACGTCGGCCGGATCGGTGAAGGTCTGGCCTGCCAGGGCACCGCCATAAACGGTGGCTGTCACACCGGTCTGTTCGAAGGCGTACTTGGCTTCGGCCCGGCGGAAGGGGATATCCGCGCGGACGACACCGTCCTGATCCTGGAGAACAACCGGGAAGTTCTCGAAGAAGTTGGGCAGACGGCGCACCTCGAGCTCGCGGCCCTCCTTGTCGGTGAAGGAGATGTGGCCGACCCAGCCCGTGGGCAGACCATCTCCGTTGACCATGGGACCGACTCGGAACAGGCCGCCCTTGGCAGGACTGTTGCCGACGTAGTCGTAGAAGGCCAGCTTTTCAGGAATCGAGGCCCAGGCCTGTTCCTTGCTGGCACCATTGTCGATCGCCGTCTGCACGCGACGGTTGATCTCCGTTTTGAAGTAGCTCTGATCCCACTGGTAACGGGTGGGGCCAAACAGTTCAACCGGGGTGGCAGCAGCGCCGTACCACATGGTGCCAGCGACCACAAAGGCTGCAAAGAACACAGCCGCAATGGCTGAGGCCAGCACGGTCTCGATGTTGCCCATGCGCAGCGCCTTATAGAGGCGCTCGGGCGGGCGAGTGGTGATGTGGAAGATGCCGGCGATGATGCCAACGATGCCGGCGGCGATGTGGTGGGCCACGATGCCGCCTGGGTTGAACGGGTTGAACCCTTCAGGTCCCCAGGAGGGCTGGACTGGCTCTAGATGTCCAGACAGGCCATAGGCATCGCTGACCCACATGCCGGGGCCAAAGACCCCGGTCAGGTGGAAGGCGCCGAAGCCGAAGCAGCCGAGACCGGCAAGCAGCAGGTGAATGCCGAAGATCTTGGGCAGATCCAGGGCCGGTTCACCGGTGCGGGGGTCCTGCCAGATCTCCAGGTCCCAGTAGGTCCAGTGCCAGATGGCGGCCAGGAAGAGCAGGCCACTGAAAATGATGTGGGCAGCGGCGACGCCTTCAAAGCTCCAGAAGCCTGGGTCGACGCCGGTTTCGCCGGTGATGCTCCAGCCGCCCCAGCTGCCGGTCAC
>JBJOHB010000165.1:0-3122 GCA_046047915.1 Cyanobacteriota bacterium | reverse complement strand
TTGCGCAGCACAACATCGCGGTGCTGGGCATCAGCAAGGACGGTGCCACCAGCCATGGCAAGTTCATCGCCAAGTACGACCTGCCCTTCACCCTGTTGAGCGACCCTGAGCCCTGCCCGGTGGCCGCGGCCTATGGCAGCTACGGCCTCAAGAAGTTCATGGGCAAGGAATACATGGGCATGATGCGCCACACCTTTGTCGTGGCCCCCGATGGCACGATCGAAAAGGCCTACACCAAGGTCAAGGCCGAGACCATGGCCGACGACATCCTGCGCGATCTGGGCCTCAGCTGAGGGCCGCGGCCGCGGCCAAGCCGTCAAGGCACAGACCAGGCGCCAGCGTCCACGGCCGGTCCTGTTGATCCCTGGGTTGCAGCAGAGGGTGCAGGGCTTGGCCATCACCGCCGGTGAGCCACAGCTGCAGTCCCGGCTGCTGCTGGACCAACGCCGCCGCAGCCCGTTGCAGGGCCCCGGCCAGACCGTCGAGCACGCCAACGGCCATCGCCGCCTCGGTCTGCTGGGGCCAGGCGTCAGCCGGCCAGGGCAACCCTGGGGCCTGCACCAAGGGCAGGGCCTGGGTGCCGGCATGCAGGCTCTGCAGCTGTAACGCCATTCCGGCCAGCAGCCGCCCGCCGGCAAAGCGCCCCTGCCGGTCGATCCAGGTCAGGCTCAGGGCCGTGCCAGCGTCGGCCACCAGCACCGGGCCAGCCGAGCGTTGCCAGGCCTGCCAGCCCGCCAGGGCCCGATCGACCCCCAGCCAGGCCGGTGCCGCGGCCAGCGGAATCCGGGCCAGGCTGATGCGGGCGGCCGGATCGAGGCCTGCCGGCACGGGGCCGACGGCGGCCCAGCGCTCAGGCGCTTGGGGCAGGGCGGGGCGGGGCAGCTCACTCCAATAGCGGCGCTCGTGGGCTGGGCCCTGGGCCCAATGCCAGCGGCTGTTGCCGATCAACAGCCACGGGCCGGCCCCGGCCACGGCTTAGATCCCCTCGCCCATCAGACCGGGCAGGTGAATGCCGCACTCCTGCTTGAGCCCGCCAAAGCGGGTGGCGCGGCCGCTCAGGCCGCCATCGTCGGGGGCGCTGGAGTGCCAGTCGCCCACGGTCGAGTACCCCTGCTCAAACAAGGGATGCTGGGGCAGGTCATGCTCCTGCATGTAGTAGTAGACGTCACGGCGGGTCCAGGCCAGCAGCGGGCGCAGGGACCAGCGCCCACGCACCGGGTCCAGGGGCTGCATCGCCGAGCGGTGATCGGTCTGGCTGCCGCGCACGCCACTGGCCCAGCAGCTCACCGTGAGCTCGCGCAGGGCCCGGTCGAGCGGCTCGACCTTGCGAATCCGGTGGTACAGCTCCAGGTCTGCGACCTGGCCGGTGTCCCACAGCCGTCCGTGGCGGGCCTCCATGTGGGCCGGGCTGAGCTGGGACTGGGCCACATGCAGGCGCAGCTGCAGGCGCTCGGTCAGTTGATCGGCGTACCGATAGGTCTCGGGAGGCAGGTAACCGGTGTCCACCCAGATGACCTGCACCGGCTGGCCTGTCTGCTGGGCCAGCTCGCTGACCATGTGCAGCAGCACCGCCGCCTGGATGCCGAAACTGGTGGTCAGGGCCAGCCCCGGACCAAACGTCTGCTGCGCCCAGGCCAGACGCTCCTGGGGTGAGCAGGGGGCCAGCAGCACCCGGGCCGCCTCCAGATCCAGCGGTCGACCGGCGATGTCGGCGGGCAGAACGGGGGCTGTGGCGCTTGGCATCAGACCATCATCGCCCCTGGTGCATGCCCGTCGTTAGGGTTCTGGCTCGCGGCCGGCGGTCCCGAACGATGGTGAGTGAACCCAAGGCTCCGGTGGTGATCGTCGGCGGGGGATTTGGCGGTCTCTACACCGCCCTGGCCCTGGCCGAACGACGGGGCCATCCGCCGATCCTGCTGATCGAGCCCAACGAGCGGTTCGTGTTTCTGCCCCTGCTGTACGAGCTGCTGAGCCACGAGCTGCGCAGCTGGGAGGTCGCCCCTCGCTACGACGCCCTGCTGGCGGGTCGGGGGGTGGCCTGGTTGCAGGAGCGGGTCAGTCGCATCGAGCCCCAGCAGCACAGGATCCTGACCAGCAGCGGCCGCAGCATCACCTATGGCCAGGCGGTGCTGGCCACCGGCTCGACCACCCAGAGCTTCGGCATCCCCGGCGTGGTGGAGCACAGCCTGAGCTTTCGCACCCTGGCCGATGTGCAGCGCCTGCAGCAGCTGATCGCCACCCTGCGCCAGCGGCAGCGTCCCCTGCAGCGCCTGGCCGTGGTCGGGGGCGGAGCCAGCGGCGTCGAACTGGCCTGCAAACTGGCCGACGAACTGGGCGATGCGGCCCTGGTCGAGCTGCTGGAGCGCGGGCCGACGCTGCTGCCCCAGGCCCGCAGCTTCAACCGCGAGCAGGCCCTGCTGGCCCTGCAGCGGCGGGATGTGCGGGTGCGCACCGGCACCGCCGTGGTGGCGGTGGCGGCCGACCACCTGCTGATCGGTCCCCAGGCCGAACGGCTGGCCTGTGACGGGGTGATCTGGACGGCGGGCATCCGCTGCCAGCCCCCCGCGATCAGCCCCGCGCCCCAGAGCGACGGCAGCGGCCGCCTGCACACGGGCAGCGATCTGCGGGTGGACGGTTGTTCGGATCTGTTTGCCATCGGCGATGGCGCCCATTGCGACGACGGCACCGGTCAGCCGCTGCCCGCCAATGCCCAGGTGGCCTTTCAACAGGCCAGCTGCCTGGCGGACAACCTGCTGCGGGCGGCCGCCGGCGAGCCCCTGCGGCCCTTCCAATTTCAGGATCTGGGCGAAATGATGAGCCTGGGCCGGCAGGAGGCCTGCCTGACGGGCGCTGGGGTGACCCTGGCCGGGCGGGCCGCCTATGAACTGCGGCGGCTGGCGTACCTGGCCCGCATGCCCGGCGGCAGCCACCGGCTCAAGGTGGCCGCAGGCTGGGTGGCGGCCTGGTCATGAGCCGCAGCCGGGGCCGGCCGCGGGGCCTGCTGCTCGATGCCATGGGCACCCTGATCACCCTGCGGCAGTCGGTGGGCAGCAGCTATGCCGCCCTGGCCCGTGACCATGGGGTGGCGGTGGAGGCTGCAGCCATCGACGCGGTCTTTCCGG
>JBJOHB010000164.1:0-9838 GCA_046047915.1 Cyanobacteriota bacterium | reverse complement strand
GCTTTGTCCACGCGCCCACCGAACAGCTGATGGCCGACACCTGGGGGCTGCTGGGTGTGCAGAGCGGCCTGACGATCAAGGGGCTTGAAGGCGGCGTCGACCTGCCCACCAGCCGAGTGAGCATCGCCGCCCACTGGCAACAGGGTGAACAAGAGCGCCTGATCCTGCAGGCCAGGGACCACGGCCTGCAGGCCGACGCGGTGGAGCTCACCACGCTCGAGGTCTGGAACGCCATGGCCCGCGCTGCCCTGGACGGCAACGGGCCGTTGCTCAAACCCCTCATCTGGAACAGCGGAGTCCTGCTGTGGCGGTGCCAACGGCAACCCGACCTTGAGGCAGCCCTGGCGACCGCCGAACACCTGCTGAACAGCGGCAGCGTCCGTGAGCGCCGCCAACAGCTGGAGGCGACACTGTCCGATCAGCACCGATCCACCGCGTCGTGAGAATGGACCGCAAGCCCGCTCAGCCCGGCAGATAACCCCGTCGAGTCGGGGGCTGGGGATCCTGCTCCAACGGCTCCACCACCACAGCGGTGCCGTAGCAGAGCACCTCAGTGGCGCCGCCGCTGCCGCTGGTGACGTCGGAACCGTCATAACGGGTGCCGACGATGGCGTTCGCCCCCAGCAGCAGGGCGTGCTCGACCATCTGGTTGTAAGCGGCCTCGCGGGTCTGCTCGCACATCTCGGTGTAGGCACCGATGCGGCCGCCGACAAGTTGCTTGAGGCTGCCCAGGAACCCCTGCACCAGGGTGGGCGAGCGCACGACGATGCCCCGCACCAGGCCCTTGTAGGCACAGATCCTGTAGCCCTCGATCGTGAAGGTGGTGGTGACGAACAGCGGTGGATCCATCACGCGCGCCTGGTGATGTCTGCGTTCTAGCCAGCCCCGCACGGCGCTTTGCTCAACTGGCTGCAGACGGCCGAAACCCACCGTGCGCCTTTCGCGCCCCTCCACCTATTTCTGCGCCTTTCTCACCCTGCTGAACGACCGGCTGGGCGAGACGCTGATCTTTCCACTGCTGCCGTTTTTGCTGGCCAGCTTCACCAGCGACGGGCGGGTGCTGGGACTGCTCACCGGCAGTTACGCCGTCGCCCAGTTTGCCTTCACGCCCCTGATCGGTGCCCTATCGGACCGGTATGGGCGCAAACCGGTGATCGCCGCCTGCGTCGCTGGATCGGTGCTGGGGCTGGGGCTGTTCTCGCTGACCCTGATCCTGCCCTGGCGCGAGCTGGCCCCGGCGGCCAGCGCCGCCGGCCTGCCCCTGGTGCTGCTGTTCGTTGCCCGGCTGATCGATGGCGTCAGCGGCGGCACCGCCGCCACCGCCGGCGCCGTGCTGGCCGACATCTCACCCCCCGACAAGCGGGCCAAGGCCTTCGGCCTGATCGGGGTGGCCTTTGGCCTCGGGTTCATTCTGGGGCCGGCGGCCGGCGGCCTGCTGGGCCGCATCAACGTGACCCTGCCACTGCTGGTGGCGGTGGGCATCGCCAGCCTCAACCTGGTGCTGGTGCTGACCCTGCTGCCCGAGACCCACCCGGCCGAGGCGCGGATCGACCTGCCGCGCAAACGGGAGCTGCAACCGATCAACCAGCTCGCCCGGGTGTTCGCCAACCCGAGCGTCAGGCGCCTCTGCGCCGCCTTTCTGCTGTTTTTCCTGGCCTTCAACGGCTTCACCGCGATCCTGGTGCTCTATTTCAAACAGCGTTTTGACTGGGGTCCCGGTCTGGCCGGTGCCGCCTTCATGGTGGTCGGTGTGATCGCCACGGTGGTGCAGGGAGGCCTGATCGGCCCCCTGGTTCAGCGCTTCGGCGAATGGCGTCTGAGCCTGGTGGGCCTTGGGCTGGTGATTGCCGGCTGCCTGCTGATTCCGACGGCCACCCAGGAGACGGCCCAGGCGGTGGTGTTCCCTGCCGTGTCCCTGCTGGCTCTGGGCACCGGCCTGGTCACCCCTTGCCTGCGGGCCCTGGTGTCGCGCCGGCTTGACGGCAGCGGTCAGGGCTCGGCCCTCGGCAGCCTGCAAGGCCTGCAGAGCCTGGGCAGCTTTGTCGGTCCACCGCTTGCCGGCCTGGCCTATGAAACCCTGGGACACACGAGCCCGTTCTGGCTGGCGGCGCTGCTGCTCGCGGGCGTGGTTGCTCTGGTGGCGGGGCGTCAAGCACGCTGAACACAGAGGGCGACCGGGTGCCATTGCTACCTTGCAGACCAGAGGTAGCGGTGGCGCCGTTCACCGAGGCGTCCGTGATGCAATCGCCATGGTCGCCAGTCCAGTCGAAGCCGTGATCGCCCCGGAGCTCTATCTCAACCGGGAGCTGTGCTGGATCGAATTCAACTACCGGGTGCTGGCGGCGGCGCTGAACGAGCACACGCCGCTGCTCGAGCAGGCCAAATTCAGTGCCATCTTCAGCAACAACCTCGACGAATTCTTCATGGTGCGGGTGGCTTCTCTGAAGTCACAGCAGGATGCCGGCATCACGACCCTGAGCGACGACGGGCTGACCCCCCTGCAGCAGCTCGAGGCGATCCAAAAGAAACTGCGTCCGCTGCTGGAGCTGCAACAGCAGCACTACCGCCATTCGCTCAAGCGCCATCTGCGCGAATACGGCGTTGACCTGATCGACTACACCAACCTCAACCAGCAGCAGCGCGAGTGGGTGGATGGGCGGTTCAAGCGCGCGATCTTTCCGGTGCTGACGCCCCTGGCGGTCGATCCCTCCCATCCCTTCCCATTCATCAGCAACCTGAGCCTCAACGTGGCGGTGCTGGTGCGCGACCCGCTCAGCGGCCGGCGCGAATTCGCCCGCGTCAAGGTGCCGCAGAAGATCCTGCCCCGCTTTCTGCAGATCCCGACCGAGCTGAGCAGCCGCAATCCCGAGCCGGTGTTCACCGCCGTGCCGCTCGAGCAGGTGGTGGCCTTCAACCTGGAACTGCTGTTCCCCGGCATGGAGGTCGAAGGGCATTACTTCTTCAGGATCACCCGGGACGCCGACCTGGAACTGCGGGACCTGGAGGCCGATGACCTGATGGAGGCGATCGAAGAGGGCCTGCGCAAACGCCAGCGCGGCGGCGAGGTGGTGCGTCTCGAGGTCGCCGACGAAATGCCGGACGACGTGGTGCAGTTGCTGATGGAGGGCATGAACGTCGAACCGGAGGACCTGTACCGGATCAACGGGCCCCTGGGGCTCGACGATCTGATGGGTCTGCTGGCGATTCCGCTGCCCCGGCTGAAGGACAAGCCCCACAAGGGGCGCACGGTGCCCGCCCTGGCCCGGGCCCAGAAAAGCAAGCTGGAGGATGGCTCACTCAAACCGGAAGAATTCGAAAGCATCTTCTCGGTGATCCGCCGCGGCGATGTGCTGCTGCAGCACCCCTACGACCTGTTCTCGACCTCGGTCGAGGAATTTCTGAACCAGGCGGCCGACGATCCGGCGGTGCTGGCCATCAAGATGACCCTCTACCGGACCTCCAAGGATTCACCGGTGGTGGGCGCCCTGATCCGCGCGGCCGAAAACGGCAAGCAAGTCATGGCCCTGGTCGAACTCAAAGCCCGTTTTGATGAAGACAACAACATCCAGTGGGCCAAGCAGCTGGAAAGCTCAGGCGTTCACGTGGTCTATGGCGTGCTGGGGCTCAAGACCCACACCAAGATCGCCCTGGTGGTGCGGCGCGAACAGGACCGGCTCAACAGCTATGTCCACATCGGTACCGGCAATTACAACTCCAAAACTTCCAGCCTCTACACCGACCTGGGCCTACTCACCTGCCGCAGCGACTACGGCGAGGACCTGGTCGAGCTGTTCAACTACCTGACCGGCTTTGCCAAACAGCAGAACTTCCGCAAGCTGCTGGTGGCACCGGTCACCCTGCGCAATGGCATGGAGGCCCTGATCCGTCGCGAGATCGACCATGCCAACAATGGCCGCGGCGGGCACATCAGGGCCAAGATGAATGCACTGGTGGATCCGGCGATCATCGCCCTGCTCTACGAGGCCTCCCAGGCAGGCGTCCGCATCGAGCTGATCATTCGCGGCATGTGCTGCCTGAGACCCGGACTACCGAGTATCAGTGAGAACATCAGTGTCATCAGTGTCATCGGCCGCTTTCTGGAGCATTCCCGCATCTTCTGGTTTGCCAATGGAGGGAGCAGCGAACTGTTCATCGGCAGCGCCGACTGGATGGGGCGCAACCTCGATCGGCGTGTCGAAGCGGTGACACCGATCGAAGATCCCCAACTCAAGACACAGCTGGAAAGCCTTGTTGAGCTCTACCTCAATGACAGTGCTGCCTGGCACATGGAAGCCGACGGTCATTACCAGCAACGCCAGCACGAGGGCGACCCCATGATTGCCCAGCAAGAACTGATGGCGCGCTGGCGAGGAAGATTGCTGCCCTCAACCTCAGCGGTTGCGTAGCCACAGCCACCTTGCTCACGATTTAGTCAGATTCGCTACAGGAAAACTTCCGCTTTCTAACGTTTCCAGAGCACAGGCAGTGCTACATTCCGGCCAAATCCATACGGAGGCTGGGGTGATGGGGACACCTCTGCAATCCGCTCTTGACGTTGTTCAAAGCAACGCCAGAGGGCGGAGACCAGCGACCAAGACAACAGGTCAGCGCCCGAGCTCCAGGCTCAGCGCTGACTCCATCGGGTGGTACCTGAGCACGATCGGCCGGGTACCCCTGCTGACCGCAGCCGAAGAGATCGAACTGGCCCACCACGTGCAGGCCGGCAAACGGTTGCAGGCCCTGCCCCCTGCCGAGCTCACACCGCAACAACGGCGGCAGATTCGCATGGGCCAGCGGGCCCGTGACCGCATGATGGCCGCCAACCTGAGACTGGTGGTCAGCGTCGCCAAGAAGTACCAGAACCAGGGCCTCGAACTGCTCGACCTGGTGCAGGAAGGTGCAATCGGACTGGAGCGGGCGGTCGACAAGTTCGACCCGGCCATGGGCTACAAGTTCTCGACCTACGCCTACTGGTGGATCCGGCAGGGCATGACCCGGGCGATCGACAACAGTGCCCGCACGATTCGCCTGCCGATCCACATCAGCGAAAAACTGTCGAAGATGCGGCGCGTGAGCCGTGAGCTCTCGCACAGGCTGGGACGCCAGCCCAACCGGCTGGAGCTGTCGCACGCGCTCGACATGACCCCCGAGGAGCTCGAGGAGTTGATGGCGCAGAGCGCGCCCTGCGCGTCTCTCGATGCCCATGCCCGCGGCGAAGAAGACCGCAGCACCCTGGGTGAACTGATTGCCGATCCCAACAGCAACGAGCACTTCGACTCGATGGATCGCCACCTGCAGAAGGAGCATCTCGGCGGCTGGCTGTCCCAACTCAATGAGCGGGAACAGCAAATCCTGAAACTGCGCTTTGGCCTCGAGGGCTCCGAGCCCCTAACCCTGGCCGAAATCGGACGCCTGATCAACGTCTCCCGCGAGCGGGTGCGCCAGCTGGAGGCCAAAGCGATCATGAAACTGCGGCTGCTCAGCAACACCCGCCAGGCCGCCTGATCGCCCGTGGCTGCACCAGCGCCGTTGCCCTCCTGGTGGTTGCAACAGGCCATCGGCGTCAGCGCCGTGACCCTATGGCTGGCCTTGCTGGCCGCAGCTGCCCTGCAGCTGCGGCGGATCACCGCCCAGGGGGACCCCGGCCGTCGCGAATGGAGCCGCAAACTGGTGCACATCGGCACCGGCGCGGTGGTGCCGCTGGCCTGGCTGCTGAACGTCGACCGCTGGATCGCGGTGCCTGCGGCAGCAGCGATCACGGTGCTGGCCGCGATCAACCACCGCCAGCGCCTGCTGCCTGCGATCGAGGATGTGGGACGCCACAGCTACGGCACGATCGCCTATGGCGCCGCCATCACGGTGCTGTTGTTGGCGTTCTGGCCTGATCAGCGCGATGCGGTCTGTGCGGGGGTGCTGGTGATGGCGCTGGGCGATGGGCTGGCGGGCGTCGTTGGCGCCCTGATTCCCTCACCCAGCTGGCAGGTCTGGGGGCAGCGCAAATCGCTGATCGGCACCGCCGCCATGGCCGCCGCCAGCCTGGCCGCCCTGGCCCTGGTGGCCACAGCCGCGCCGGCAGCCCCCGGGATCACCATGCTGCTGGTGATCGCCCTGGTGGCCACCACCCTGGAGCAGGTGGCCTGGCTGGGGATCGACAACCTGACGGTGCCGATCGTCAGCGCCTGGCTGTGGTCCTGCTGGCGTTAGGCGCGCCCGGTTCAGGCCTGCAGCAACTGCTCACAGCGCTGCTCCCAGTCGTGCTGGGTGCCCAGGCCGGCCACCACCAAACGATCGGCTGGCTCCTCACGCAGGCGCAGCTGCCACTGATGGATCAGATCGGCCCGCTCCATCCAGGTGCTGACGACGGCGTTGTGAATGGCCTCCAGATCCCAGTGGCGCTGTCCGGCGGTGCGCTGAGCCCAGCCGAGCAGATCGTCCAGCTGGAAGTGCCGGAAACCGGCAAAAGCCGGACCTGCAGCCTGCTCCAGATAGAAAAGCTGCAAGGGATCGCTGAGACCGCAGAACTGAAGCAGGTAGCTCATCAACCCTTTCGCAAAGGTTGTCATCAACCTAATCAACCCGCCTAGAGGGTCTGTTCAGGCCGAACAGTTCGTTGCAGTCACACAATCAGCACTCGCAACTGTTGAGTGCCAAATTGAATACAACCAGTCGCTGATTCAAGCCGCAGCAAGGGGTTTGACCCCCTGGGCCTGCGCCACAGCCGCCGCCAGCTGGGCCAACAGCTCGGCGGTCGTGGCCAGATCGATGCAGGCATCGGTGATGCTCTGGCCGTAGGTCAGCTCTGAAAGATCGGCGGGAATCTTCTGATTGCCAGCCACCAAATGGCTCTCGAGCATGACCCCCATCACCGCCGTGCCGCCGGCGCGGACCTGGTCGGCCAGTTCGCACAGCACCTCGCCCTGGCGGCGGTAGTCCTTGTTGGAGTTGCCGTGGCTGCAGTCGACCATCAGCCGATGGGGCACACCGGCCTTGGCCAACGACTCCGAGGCCTTGGTGATCGCTTCGGCGTGGTAATTGGTGCCGCTCTTGCCACCCCGCAGCACCAGATGGCCGTCGGGGTTGCCGGTGGTGCTGACGATCGCCGCAGCCCCTTGACCATTGATCCCCAGAAAATGATGGGGTCGGGCCGCGGCCTCGATCGCGTTGACGGCGGTCGTGACACTGCCATCGGTGCCGTTCTTGAAGCCGATCGGCATCGACAGCCCCGAGGCCATCTCGCGGTGGGTCTGGCTTTCGGTGGTGCGGGCGCCGATGGCAGTCCAGCTGATCAGGTCGGCGATGTACTGCGGCACCACCGGATCGAGCAGCTCGGTGGCCGCCGGCAGGCCCATCTCGGCCAGGTGCAGCAGCAGGCTGCGGGCGACCCGCAGGCCGGTGTTGATGTCGTAGCTGCCGTCGAGATGGGGGTCATTGATCAGTCCCTTCCAGCCCACGGTGGTGCGGGGCTTTTCGAAGTAGACCCGCATCACCACCTCGAGCTGGCCGCGGTGCTGGTGACGCAGTTGGGCGATGGCGCTGGCGTACTCCTTGGCCGCGGCGGTGTCGTGCACCGAGCAGGGCCCGACGATCACCAGCAGGCGATCGTCCCGGCCGTGCAGGATCGCCTGAATCCTTTCCCGCGCCTGGCGCACGGTGGCGGCCCCGGTCTCGCTCAGGGGCAGATCGCGGTGCAGCAGTGATGGCGGCACCAGCGGCCGGGTCTCGACCACATGCAGATCAGACGTGGATTGCATGGGGATCTGGCCTCTCTGGAACGCATCACGACAGGAATCCACACTAGTGAGTGCAGCCGTTGCCACCAAGCGGGGGCAGGCGGCCGTCAACAATGGGTCTCACGTCGCACGAGCGGGATCCGTCCCGCCCCGTCTCCCGTTCCCATGTCTGCTGCCAGCACCGTTCTTGCCGACTACCGCGCCGCCGCCGCCGAGCGCGAAGCCCTGGGGGTGCCGGCCCTGCCCCTGACTGCAGCCCAGACCGCGGGGCTGACCGAGCTGCTGACGGCGCCGCCTGCCGGCGAAGAAGCCGTTCTGCTGGAACTGCTGAGCGAGCGGATCCCCCCGGGTGTCGATGAAGCCGCCTATGTCAAAGCCAGCTGGCTGCTGGCGGTGGCCAAGGGCGAGTCCACCAGTCCCCTGGTGGCACCGCTCGAAGCGGTGCGGCTGCTGGCAACCATGATCGGCGGCTACAACGTCGGCGCCCTGATCGAGCTGCTGGGCCACGGCGACCAGGCGATCGCCGCCGCCGCCGCCACCGGGCTCAGCACGACCCTGCTGGTCTACGACGCCTACAACGAGGTGCTCGAGCTGGCTGCGTCCAACCCCCATGCCAAACGGGTGATCGACAGCTGGGCCGCCGCCGAATGGTTCACCGCCAAGCCCGAGCTGCCCAGCGAGATCACCGTGACGGTGTTCAAGGTCGAGGGGGAGACCAACACCGACGACCTCTCACCGGCCACCCACGCCACCACCCGGCCCGACATTCCCCTGCATGCCCAGGCCATGCTGGAAACCCGCATGCCGGGCGGCCTCGAGCAGATCAAGGCGCTCAAGGCCAAGGGGCACCCTGTGGCCTACGTGGGCGATGTGGTGGGAACGGGGAGCTCGCGCAAATCGGCGATCAACTCGGTGTTGTGGCACACCGGCGAGGACATTCCCCATGTGCCCAACAAGCGCAGCGGCGGCGTGATCCTGGGGGGCAAGATCGCGCCGATCTTCTTCAACACCGCCGAAGACTCGGGCGCCCTGCCGATCGAGTGCGACGTCACCGCCCTGAAAACCGGTGATGTGATCACGATCCGGCCCCACGTCGGCACGATCGAGCGTGCCGCCGGCCAACCGGATGCCGGCACCATCGTGGCCCGCTTTGACCTGAAGCCCAGCACCATTGCCGATGAGGTGCGCGCCGGCGGCCGCATCCCGCTGCTGATCGGCCGCTCGCTCACCGACAAGGTGCGCGCCCAGCTGGGGCTGCCCCCCAGTGAGCTGTTCATTCGCCCGGTGGCCCCGGCCGACACCGGCAAGGGTTACACCCTGGCCCAGAAGATGGTCGGCAAGGCCTGCGGCCTGGCGGGCGTGCGCCCCGGCACCAGCTGCGAGCCGCTGATGACCACCGTCGGCAGCCAGGACACCACCGGGCCGATGACCCGCGACGAGATGAAGGAGCTGGCCTGTCTGGGCTTCAGCGCCGACCTGGTGATGCAGAGCTTCTGCCACACCGCCGCCTACCCCAAGCCGGTGGACCTCAAGACCCACGCCGAACTGCCCGAGTTCATCAGCAGCCGGGGCGGCGTGGCCCTGCGGCCCGGCGACGGCATCATCCACAGCTGGCTCAACCGCATGCTGCTGCCCGACACCGTCGGCACCGGCGGCGACAGCCACACCCGCTTCCCGCTGGGGATCAGCTTCCCGGCAGGCTCGGGCCTGGTGGCCTTTGCCGCGGCCATCGGCGCCATGCCGCTCGACATGCCCGAGTCGGTGCTGGTGAAGTTCACCGGCTCGCTGCAGCCCGGCGTCACCCTGCGCGATGTGGTGAACGCCATTCCCTATGTGGCCATTCAGCAGGGGCTGCTGACGGTCGCCAAAGAGGGCAAACAGAATGTGTTCAACGGCCGCATCATGGAGATCGAGGGGCTGCCCGATCTCAAGCTCGAGCAAGCCTTTGAATTGACCGACGCCACCGCCGAGCGCAGCTGCGCCGGCAGCACAATCAAGCTGAGCGTCGAGACCGTCAGCGAGTACCTGCGCAGCAACGTGGCGCTGCTCAAAAACATGATCGCCCGCGGCTATGGCGACGCCCGCACCCTGGCGCGCCGCATCAAGGC
>JBJOHB010000163.1:0-2961 GCA_046047915.1 Cyanobacteriota bacterium | reverse complement strand
TTCGCGCACCCGCAGCACCCGGTCCACCCAGGCGTGGATCATCTCGTGGCAGAGCGTGCTCAGCAGGGCCTGCTGGGGCAGGGGCTCGAGCAGCGGCCGCGACAGCACGATCTCGCACAGGCCAGGGCCCGATCGGTACAGCCCCGCCGTGCGGGTCATGCGACCGTCGCTCCAGCGCAGGCTCACCAGGGACTCGCCACCGGGGGCGAGGCTGCCTTCAAAATGCTCCCGGTTCAGGCGATGGAACAGGGGCAGCAGCGGTTCAATCGGCAAGGTCGCAGCGGCGCCCACCTCATTGTGGCGCGCTTTCGGTCAGACTCATGGGCCCTCAAACACGCTGAGCGTCCATGGATTGGGCTCTGACCCGCGAGATCGGCACCAAGGCCCTGCTGGCCGGAGCCGGCGCGCTGCTGCTCTATTGGACGATCAGCGCCGTGAAGCTGGTGCTCAGCGCCCGCGGCATCAATCCGTTGATCAAGCAGTTCTTCAACCAGGTGGCCAGCGGCCAGGTCGATGGCGCCTACCTGCTGACCACCAAGAACTACCGCTCCCACGTCAACCGCAGCCAATTCATCCGCTTTCTGGCGAGCCTGCAGCTCAACCGTTACCGCAACCTCAAGTCGGGGCGCCCCCGCATCGAGGACGGCCAGATCGTGCTGACGATCAAGCTCAAGAGCGAAGGCAACGACGAGCTGCCCCTCGATTTCATCTTTGTGAAAGTCGATGAGCAGTGGCGCGTCGACCGCATCACCAAACTGGCGGCCGCCTGACTGCGGCGGGGGACCGCAAGGGTGACGAACCTTGTATCGACAATGTCTAGACCTCGCGTTCCACCCCCAACCTCCCCCGCGACGGCTGTCACGACCGACCCAGCCGCCACCGCACCCGCCAGGGATCCGGCGCAGCGGGCCGGCGAATTGAGGCAGCTGCTCAACCGCGCCGCCCATGCTTATTACGTGCTGGATGCTCCATTCATGGAGGATCCGGTCTACGACCGGCTGTACCGCGAACTGCTCGAGCTCGAGCAGGCCCATCCGCAACTGATCAGCCCCGACAGCCCAACCCAGCGGGTGGGTGGTGCTCCGGTCGAGGGGTTCGTGACTGTCAGCCATCGGATCGGCCTGCTGAGCCTCGACAACGCCTTCTCGCTGGCGGAGCTCGAGGCCTGGTACGGCCGTCTGCTCAAGGTGCTCGATCGCGAACCCCAGAGCGGCGAGCCCCTGCCAGCCCTGCCCCTGGTGGCCGAGCTCAAGATCGACGGCAACGCCCTGGCCCTGAGCTACGAACATGGCGTGCTGGTGCGGGCTGCCACCCGTGGCGATGGCGAGCGGGGCGAGGAGATCACCGCCAACGTGCGCACCATTGCCAGCGTGCCGCTGCGGCTGCAACTCGAGCACCCCCCGGCCTGGGTCGAGGTGCGCGGCGAGGCCCTGATCCCCGACGGGACCTTTGCAGCGATCAACGCCGAGCGGGCCGCCCGCGGCGAGGCCCTGTTCGCCAACCCCCGCAACGCCTGCGCCGGCACCCTGCGCCAGCTGGACCCCCGGGTGGTGGCCGCCCGGCGTCTCGATTTCTTTGCCTACACCCTGCACCTGTCAGACGACTGGCAGGCCACGGGCCCAGACCCAGCGCGGCCGTGCAGTCAATGGGAGTCGCTGCAATGGCTGGCGGCGGCCGGATTCAGGGTCAATCCCAACGCCGAGCGCTGTCCCGATCTGGGCGCGGTGGAGGCCTTCTTTGGCCGCTGGGACACGGGCCGCCGGCAGTTGCCGTACGCCACCGACGGAGTGGTGGTCAAACTCGACGACCTGCGCCTGCAGGCCGATGCCGGCTTCACCCAAAAGGCGCCGCGCTGGGCGATCGCGCTCAAGTACCCCGCCGAGGAAGCCCCCAGCAAGCTGCTGCGGCTGACCTGCCAGGTGGGCCGCACCGGCGTCGTCACGCCGGTGGCCGAATTTGAACCGGTGCCCCTGGCCGGCACCACCGTCAGCCGCGCCACCCTGCACAACGCCGATCGCCTGGCCGAGCTCGACCTGCACACGGGCGACACGGTTGTGGTGCGCAAGGCCGGCGAAATCATTCCCGAGGTGGTGCGGGTGCTGGCCGAGCTGCGGCCCGCCGATGCCCAACCCCTGCAACTGCCCCACAGCTGCCCCGAATGCGGCTCTGAACTGGTGCGCGAAGCGGGCGAAGCCGCCACCCGCTGCGTCAACTCAAGCTGCCCTGCGATTCTGCGGGGCTCGTTGCGCCACTGGGTCAGCAAAGGGGCCCTGGATGTTGACGGGCTGGGCAGCAAGCTGATCGAGCAGCTGGTGGATCGGGGGCTGGTGCGCTCGATCGCCGATCTGTACCGCCTGGACGGGGCCCTGCTGGCCAGCCTTGAGCGCATGGGCGCGACTTCGGCCAACAAGCTGGTGGCCGCCCTGGAGGCCTCCAAACAGCAGCCCTGGCATCGCCAGCTCTATGGCCTGGGCATCCACCACGTGGGCGAGGTCAATGCCAAGGCCCTGGCGCGGGCCTTTGACAGTGCGGCAGAGCTGGCTGCCGCCGCCGCCCAGACCCCCGAGCGGATCACGGCGATCCATGGCATCGGCGGGGAAATCGCCGAAAGCCTGCAGCAGTGGTTTGCCACCCAAGCCAACCAGCAGCTGCTCACGCAGCTGGAGGCGGTCGGCTTGGGGCTGGCCCGCACCGAGGCCGAGCGGGCGGCGGCCGAGCAGGCCAGCGGTGGCGCTGGCAGCCTGCTGGCCGGACGGACGTTCGTGCTGACCGGCACCTTGCCCACCCTGAGCCGCAGCCAGGCCCAGGGGCTAATCGAAGCCGCAGGCGGCAAGGTCAGCGGCAGCGTCAGCAAAAAGACCAGCTACGTGGTGGCCGGTAGCGAGGCCGGCAGCAAGCTCAGCAAGGCCGAAAGCCTCGGGGTCGCGGTCCTCAGCGAGGCCGAACTGCTGAACCTGCTGC
>JBJOHB010000162.1:0-2982 GCA_046047915.1 Cyanobacteriota bacterium | reverse complement strand
GAAGGCCTGGCTCCGGCCGATCTGCTCAACTGGCTCAACCGCGGCATGGCCCACTGCGTACCGGCCATCAGCCGCCGTGGGGGCATGGTCAACAAATTCACCGGTGACGGCTTTCTGGCGGTCTTTGGGGCCCCCGTCGGCAAAAGTCCAGCGGCCGATGCCCGTGCAGCCCTGCTCACCGCCCTTGAGATTCAACAGGGCATGGAGCAGCTCAACGCCGAGCTGAACGCCGAAGGCGCCCCCACCATGGCCCTGCGCATCGGCATGCATTCGGGACCGGTGCTGGCCGGGTCGATGGGCAGCAGCGAACGGCTCGAGTACGCCGTGATCGGCGACACGGTCAACTGCGCCTCACGGCTCGAAAGCATCGACAAGCACCGGCACGACAACCTCTGCCGGGTCCTGGTCTCGAGCGCGACCCGCGACCTGCTGCTGCAGGACGCCAGTGCCGACGAGCAGAGCTGGTGCGCCCGGCTGCTGTGGGAGGACTGGGGCAGCCTTCAGGTCAAAGGGCGCAACGAACCGCTGCAGATCTGGGAGCTCAGGGGCATCGCACCGGCAGCTGCTGAGGCCACTCGGGTGTGATCGCATCGCCCAAGCCAAAGGTCTTGGCGACGCTGGCGGTGGCGACGGTCTTGCCGCACTGGCTGCGCAACTGCTTGAGCGCCGCCGCCACCGACTTGTCGTCGTTCTGGGGATCGCTCACCAGCAGGCTGAGCGCCGGTGGCGAAGCGCTCTGTACGAAATCGAGCCCGTCGGCGGCACCCGCCCCCGTGCCGCCGCCTTCACAGCGATAGCCCGATTCCCAGATGGTCGCCGTCTTGACCGCCGGAACCGTCAGCAGCACCACTCCGGCCGGCGCAGCCGGCAGGTCGCGCGTGCTGACCTGCCCCGAGGCAGCAGCGCTGGTGCCGGCGCTGTTGAGCGGTCTGAAGCTCAGCTGCAGGGGCCGAGGCTGGGCGGTGGGACCTTCCAGCAGGCCGATCGTGGCCCCACTACCGGGGGCAAACACGCTGTTGGCCGGCACCAGATTGGCCAGCAGCCTGGCGCTGCATTCGCCCCGGGTTCCGCCGCCGATGCGCCTCCCCGGGAAGGTGTTGCGCAGATCCGACTGGGCGACGGCCGCCAACGGAGCGGCCACCAACACCAGCCCGGCCAGGCCCAACAGAATCCGGCTGGCGGCACGGTTGGTGACGATCATCACGCTGGTTGCAGGTGCACCCAGGATGGAATGGCCGGGCGGAAGGTGCCAACCGATGCCTGGCTTTGCGTTCAACGGTGAACCAAGCCGAATCGAGCCATGGCTGGAACCTGGGGACAAGGGTTCCAGCCTGACCGCTCAAGCCAGTAGCTCAACCAGCTGGGTGCGCGCCTGCAGCAGAGCCCCATCCAACGCCGCACCGTCGCGCCCGCCGGCCTGGGCCAGGTTGGGCCGGCCGCCGCCGCCGCCGCCGCAGAGCTTGGCGATGCCGCCGATGAAGGCGCCGGCCTTGGGACCGGCGGCGACCACCGCCTTGCCAAAGGCCGCCACCAGCATCACCTTGCCCAGATCGGCCAGATCGGGCAGGCCCCCCAGCACCACGGCAGCACCCTCGCCCAGCTGGTCGGCCAGCCCCTGGGCAGCACTCTGCAGACCGGCGCCGTCAACCCCGTCGAGCCGGGCCACCAGCAGCTGGAAGCCACCGCAGGACTCGGCCTGGGCGACGAGTGCCGCAGCCTTGGCCGTGGCCAGCTCCCCCTGGGCAGCCGCCAGTGCCTTGGCGGTGGCCTTGAGCTCGTCCTGCAGCGCCACCACCCGCTCGACGATCTCGGCGGGCTGGGCCTTGAAGCGCTCGCCGAGTTGTTTAACAACCGCATCGCGCTCGTTCAGGTAGGCGAGCACCGCCGGCCCGGCGACGGCTTCGATGCGACGAATGCCGGCGGCCACGCCGCTCTCACTGGTGATCTTGAACAGGCCGATCTCGGCGGTGTTGGCGACATGGGTGCCACCGCACAGCTCCATCGACACCCCCGGCACGTCGACGACCCGCACCACATCGGCATACTTCTCGCCGAACATGGCCACCGCACCGGCGGCCTTGGCCTGCTCGATCGCCATCTCTTGCACTTGCAGGTCGTGGGCTTCTGAGATCCAGCCGTTGATCAACGCCTCGATCTGCTCTAGCTCGGCCGCTGTGACAGCGCGGGGGCAATGGAAGTCAAAGCGCAGCCGGTCGAAGTCGACCAGCGAACCGGCCTGGCCGATGCCCGGGTCCACCACCTGCTTGAGCGCCGCCTGCAGCAGATGGGTGGCCGTGTGGTTCGCCTGGGCACGCCGACGGCAGGTGCGGTCCACCTGGGCATTGAGCAGATCGCCCACCGCCAGGCTGCCGCGCTCGATGCGGCCGCTGTGCACAAACACGCTGCGGTTGCGCGACACCGCCTCGATCGCCACGATCACGCCCGCCCCACCGGCGCCGTCGCCGCTGAGCACGCCGCGGTCGCCCACCTGGCCGCCGCCTTCGCCATAGAAGGGCGTGGTGTCGAGCACCAGCTGCACCGCATCACCGGCGCCGGCCCGCTCGGCCGGTTCGCCATTGACCACCAGGGCCACGACGCAGCAGGGATGCTCGAGCTGCTCGTAGCCCTTGAAGGCGGTGGCCTCTGCTGCCGCCGCCACCTGATCGATCGCCTCCTGCAGGGTCAGATCGATGCTGACGGCCGCTGCCTTGGCCCGCTGGCGCTGGGCCTCCATGGCCGCCTCAAAGCCCGCCAGATCAACCGTGAGGCCGTGCTCCTCGGCGATCTCTCCAGTGAGCTCGAGCGGGAAGCCATAGGTGTCGTACAGCTCAAAGGCTTGCTCGCCGGTGATCTGGCTGGGTTTAGCCGCGAGCACCTCGGCCAGCAGTTTCTCGCCGCGCTCCAGGGTTTCGAGGAAACGGGCCTCCTCACGCTGCAGCTCGGCCAGGATCACCCCGCGGCGCTCGTCGAGCTGGGGATAGG
>JBJOHB010000161.1:0-4120 GCA_046047915.1 Cyanobacteriota bacterium | reverse complement strand
CCGTTGTGTGGCCGCAAGGCCCGCCTGCCTGGCCGTTTCACCTGGCCTTTTCAGTTCGTGAGCATCTTTGTTGGCAATCTTCCGTTCCGTGCTGAGCAGAACGATGTCGCCGAATTGTTTTCTCCCTATGGGGAGGTGGTGAACTGCTCGTTGCCGCTCGAGCGTGACACCGGCCGCAAGCGCGGCTTCGCGTTCGTCGAAATGGCTGATGACGCCAGCGAAACCCGGGCGATCGACGCCCTTCAGGGAACCGAACTGATGGGGCGTCCGCTGCGCATCAACAAAGCTGAGCCCCGCGGTTCCGGCGGCGGCGGTGGTGGTGGTGGCTACGGCGGCGGCGGTGGCGGCCGTCGCGGCGGCGGTGGTGGCTATGGCGGTGGCGGCGGCTACGGCGGCGGTGGTTACGGCGGTTCAGGTGGTGGGGGTGGTTACGGCGGTGGCGGCGCCGAGCGCGGCTCCGGTGCCCGTGGCTGGGAAGACCGCAGCTATGGCGGCGGCAGCGACAGCTTTGATGCCGGCCGCACCCGGCGTCGCCGCAGCAGCGGCAGCGATGGCTACGGAGGTGCCGAGGGTTAAAGCCCTCGCTCCTCCAGCTGCAAAGCGGCAGCCACCAGCACCTGGGCATCGGCGGTGCGCTCGCCCGCCTGGCGGGTGAGCTGGCCGCGCCAATGGCGCGCGCCCGGCACCGCTTCGACCAGATGCACCAGATGTCGGGCGATCGCCCACAGGCGCCCGCCGCCGGCGACCCAGCGCTCGGCATGGGGAATCAGGCCCCGCAGCACCGTCGAGGCAGTCACCGGCTGCTGCAGCACGTGCCCGTGGATCGCCTCATCCACGCTGGCCCACCGCAGGGGGTGTTCATAGACCGCGCGCCCCACCATCACCCCGTCGACCCGCTGCAAATGCTCCAGGCAGGCCGCCGTTGTCTCGAGGCCGCCGTTGAGCTCGATCGTCAGGTCGGGCCGGTCGCGCTTGAGCTGGTGCACCAGGTCATGGCGCAGCGGCGGAATCGTGCGGTTTTGTTTGGGGTCGAGGCCGTCCAGCCAGGCCTTGCGGGCGTGCACGCTGAAGCGGCTGGCGCCCCCTGCCGCCACCGTGTCCACGAATTCCAGCAGCTCCTCGTAGGAGTCGCGCTGGTCGATGCCGATGCGGTGTTTGACCGTCACCGGCAGACCAGAGGCCGCGGCCATCGCTGCCACGCAGTCGGCCACCCGCTGCGGTTCGGCCATCAGACAGGCTCCGAACCGCCCCCGTTGCACTTTTTCACTGGGGCAGCCCACGTTGAGGTTGACCTCGTCGTAGCCCCAGGCGGCCGCCAGGGCCGCGGCTTCGGCCAGCAGTGCGGGATCGTCGCCCCCCAGCTGCAGGGCCAGGGGTTGTTCGAGCGGGTCAAAGCCGATCAGCCGCTCCAGCCGGCCCTGTCCGTCGCGTTCGCGTCGGGCATGGTGAATCGCCTGCGCCACCACCATCTCGGTGTACAACAGGCTGCGACGGCTGATCTGGCGCATCAGCACGCGGAAGTGCCGATCGGTGCAATCCAGCATCGGCGCCACACTGAAGCGGTAGGCCCTGTCCATGGCTCCATGGTGCCCAACGATGGTCCCTGACGCGGTCGACGTGCTGGTGGCGGGGGGCGGCGCCTCGGGTTTCATGGCGGCGATCGTCGCCGCCGAGGCGGGTGTGGCCTCCGTGCATCTGCTTGAGGCCACACCCGAGCCCCTGACCAAGGTGCGCATCAGTGGCGGCGGCCGCTGCAATGTGACCCATGCCTGCTGGGACCCCCGCAGCCTGGTGGGCCACTACCCCCGCGGTTCGCGGGCCCTGCGGGGGCCGTTTGCTCGCTTTGCCAGCGGTGATGCCGTGGCCTGGTTCGCCGAGCACGGTCTGGAGCTGGTGGAGGAGGAGGACGGCCGGCTCTTTCCCCGCTCCAACAGCTCCGCCTCGGTGGTGGCCGTGTTGCGCCAGGCGGCCCGACGGGCCGGCGTTGTGTTGCACACCGGTGTGGCGCTGCAGCAGGTGAGTCGCCGCGAGCAAGGGGGCTTTCAGTGCCGCCTGCGCCTGGCTGGGGTTGCCGGGGCCGGCGTCAGCAGCCAGACCGTGACCTGCCGACGCCTGGTGCTGGCCACCGGTGCCCACCCCAGCGGCCGCCAGCTGGCAGCCGCTTTGGGGCACCGGCTGATCGCTCCGGTGCCGTCTCTGTTCAGCCTGGCTTTGGCCGGCCAGCCCCTGCAGCAGCTGGCCGGGGTGGTGATGGATCCCGTTGATCTCGAGCTGCGGCTCGATCCCGAGCGGGTGGAGCAGCCCCGCCACCGCCAGAGCGGTGCGCTGCTGATCACCCACCGCGGCCTCAGCGGGCCTGCCCTGCTGCGGCTCACCGCCTTTGCCGCCCGGGACCTCAAGGCCACCGGGTACAGCGGTGAGCTGCAGGTCAACTGGAGCGGGGGGCAGGGGCCCGACGCCGTCGAGGCCCTGCTCGATGAGCTGCGGCAGCAACAGGCCCGGCGCCAGATCGGCAGCTGGCGTCCCTGGCCCGCCCTCAGCCGTCGCCTCTGGCTGCACCTGTTGACCGGTGCCGGGGTGGATCCGCTGCAGCGCTGGGCCGACCTGCGTCGCGACCCCCAGCGGCGGCTGGTGCAGGCGCTCACCGCTAGCCGTTACCGGGTGGGCGGGCGCGGGCCCTTTGGCGAGGAGTTCGTCACCGCCGGTGGGGTTGACCTTGGCGAGATCAACCTGGCCAGCATGGAGAGCCGCCGCTGCCCCGGCCTGCAGGTCGTCGGCGAGCTGCTCGACGTCGACGGCATCACCGGCGGTTTTAACTTCCAGCACTGCTGGACCTCGGGCTGGCTGGCAGGCGTTGCCTTGGCGGCGGCCGGCTCTATTTGATCTGATCGAAGATCGAGAACATCGGCAGGTACATCGCCAGCAGAATCGAACCCACGATGCCACCGACGATCACGATCATCGCCGGCTCCAGCATCGCGGTGATCGCCTTGACGGTGGCACCCACTTCATCTTCGTAGAAGTCGGCCACCTTGGCGAGCATGTTGTCGAGTCCGCCGGTTTCCTCACCGATGGCCAGCATGCCGATGGCCATCTCGGGAAACACCTTCTTGCTGGCCAGGGCCAGGCTCAAGGGGATGCCTTGCGTTACATCATCGCGGCTCTGGTTGATGGCATCGCTGATGATGCTGTTGCCGGTGATCTCGCGCACAATCTCGAGTGCCATCAGGATCGGCACCCCCGCTCGGGTCAGGGAGCTGAAGGTCCGGCAGAACTGGGCTGTGGCCGTCTTTTGGATCAGATCGCCGAACAGGGGGATCTTCAGCACTAGGGCATCGACCTTGCGGCGCCCCACCGGGGTCGCATAGAAGCGACTGAACACCAGCACCGCCCCCGCCAGGACGCCCACCAGCACCAGGGCAAAGGGGGAGCGCAAGAGCTTGCTGAGGTCAACCATCAACTGGGTGAACAAGGGCAATTCCGCACCCAGGTCGTCAAAGATGCCCGCAAAGGTGGGAATGATGAAGATCGTCATGCCTACAAACACCAGAATCGCGATCGTCAGCACCGTCACCGGATAGCCAAGGGCACCTTTGATCTGGTTCTGCAGCTTGGCGTTGTCTTCCAGCAACTTGGCCAGGCGGCGCAACGATTCATCGAGCACGCCGCCCGCTTCGCCGGCGTCGACCATCGCGATGCTCAGCTTGTCGAACACCTGGGGCCAGCGCCGCATGGCCGGGCCCAGGGCCACGCCCTGATTGACATCCAGGGTGATCGCTTCGAGGGCCCGCTTGAACAGCGGCAGCTTCTGCTGCTTGGCCATCAGTTCGATGCTGCGCACGATCGGCACGCCGGCATCGACCAGGGCCGCCAGCTTGCTGGCGAACACGGCCTTGTCGCGAATCCCGGGTTTGCCCTCCAGCAGGCTCGACAGCTGTTGGCTCAGGCTCGTGGTTGCCTTGGCGCCTGCCGGCGCAGTGCGGCCGGGGGCTGCGGCCTGCCGTTCGATCGACTCGGCCTGAATGCCGCGCCGGCGCAGGTCCCGCCTGGCCGCCAGGGCATCGGCCGCCTCCAGGGTCAGGGACGTGACCTTGCCGCGGCTGTTGCGGTAGGTGGCGAC
>JBJOHB010000160.1:0-10192 GCA_046047915.1 Cyanobacteriota bacterium | reverse complement strand
TGGACCAGCTCCATGTCGAGCTCGCGGGTCTGCTCCAGGGCCCGGCCGATGGCCTCCTTGGTGATCTCGTGGAACACCATGCGCTTGGCCGGCACCTTGGGGGCCAGCAGTTGCAGCAGGTGCCAGCTGATCGATTCCCCTTCCCGGTCTTCGTCCGTGGCCAGCAGCAGCTGGTCGGCCCCCTTGAGGGCGTCCTTGAGCTCCTTGACCACCTTTTTCTTGTCCTTCGGCACCACGTACAGGGGCTCGAAGTCGTTGGTGGTGTTCACCCCCAGGTTGGCCCACTTCTCGCCCTTGTAGGCCGCCGGGATCTCGCTGGCGTTGTTGGGCAGGTCGCGCACGTGGCCCATCGAGGCCTCCACCCGGAAGTCCTTGGGCAGGAAGCCGCGGATGGTGCGGGCCTTGGTGGGGCTTTCGACGATGACCAGGGTGTGACCCACAGCTCAGGCGCTGAACCGCTTCCTTCTTTATCGCACCGGCGGGCCGTTCGCAGCACTGTGCGCGCCGATGACTGAAGCGCAGATCGACGCCGCTACAGTCCCTGGCAGCAACCTGGCTGGCAGATCGGTGATTTTTGACCCCTCATCGCTGCAGCTCAATGCCGCTGCGATCGCTCCCGAGGGCGCTGTGCTGGTGGCCCTGCTGCTGAGCCTGCTGGTCGATCTGGCCGGCGAAAAGGTGGCGGCCCGGTGGGTCCCGCCGATCTGTTATGGCGGTCTGGGCGGCGCCCTGGTGCTGTTGGCCCTGCAGTGGAACACGCCGGCCCAGCCCGCCTTTTTGGGGGCCTTCCTGGCCGACAACCTGGCGATCGCCTTTCGCTCCGTGGTTGCCGCCTCGACCCTGGTGTCGCTGATGCTGAGCTGGCGTTACGTCGAGCGCAGCGGCACCCCGATCGGCGAGTACGCCGGCATCCTGCTGGCCGCCACCCTGGGGGCGATGCTGCTGTGTGGCTCGACCGATCTGGTCAGCATCTTTGTGTCGCTGGAGACCCTGTCGGTGTCCAGCTACCTGCTCTCCGGCTACATGAAGCGGGACGCCCGCAGTTCCGAAGCGGCGCTCAAGTACCTGTTGGTGGGTTCAGCGGCAGCTGCTGTCTTTCTCTATGGCGCCTCGCTGCTGTATGGCCTGACCGGCGGCGCCACCGGTCTGGATGCCGTGGCCCTGGCCCTGCAGAGCAGCGCCACCCCGGTGGCGGCCCTGTCGCTGGTGTTTGTGCTGGCCACGGTCGCCTTCAAGATCGCGGCGGTGCCCTTTCACCAGTGGACTCCTGACGTCTACGAGGGCTCGCCGACGCCGGTGGTGGCCTTTTTGTCGGTGGGCTCCAAAGCGGCCGGCTTTGCCCTGGCCCTGCGCATCCTGGTGGGTTGCTTCGAGAGCTTCTCGGTGCAGTGGAAGCTGCTGTTCACCGTGTTGGCGGTGCTCAGCATGGTGCTGGGCAACGTGGTCGCCCTGGCCCAGACCTCGATGAAGCGGATGCTGGCCTACAGCTCGATCGGCCAGGCGGGCTTCGTGATGATCGGCCTGGTCTGCGGTACCGAAGAGGGCTATGCGGCGATGGTCCTCTACATGGCGGCCTATCTGTTCATGAACCTGGGCGCCTTTGCCTGCATCATTCTGTTCTCGCTGCGAACCGGATCCGACCGCATTTCGGACTATGCGGGCCTGTACCAGAAAGATCCGTTGATCACCCTGGGCCTCAGCTTGTGCCTGTTGTCCCTGGGCGGGATCCCGCCGATGCTGGGCTTCTTCGGCAAGATCTATCTGTTCTTCGCCGGTTGGGCTGATCACCAGTATCTGCTGGTGGTCGTGGGTCTGATCACCTCGGTGGTCTCGATCTATTACTACATCTCGGTCATCAAGATGATGGTGGTCAAGGAGCCCCAGGACGCCTCCGATGTGGTCAAGGCCTATCCAGAGCTCAGCTGGAATCTGCGCGGCATGCCGGCCCTGCGGGCAGCGCTGGTGACCTGCGTGATCGTGACCGCCGTCGGCGGCATCCTCTCCAACCCCCTGTTTGGCTGGGCTGGCGAGGCGGTCACCGGTACGCCGATGCTGTTGCAGTCGATCGCGGCGGCCACCGCCCAGGCGCCCCTGGGTTGATGGCGGAGGTTGTCGCCGCGCTGCACGACGTCAGCAAGGTCTATGGCAGCGGTGATGCCCTGGTCCAGGCCCTGGATCATCTGAGCCTGACCGTGCAACGGGGTGATTATTTGGCCGTCATGGGGGCCTCGGGCTCTGGCAAGAGCACGGCCATGAACATCCTGGGCTGTCTGGACCGGCCCAGTTCGGGCAGCTACCAGCTCAACGGCACCCCGGTCGAGAGCCTGGACGACGACCAGCTGGCCGACCTGCGCAACCGCGAGCTGGGGTTTGTGTTTCAGCAGTTTCACCTGCTGCCCCAGCTCAGCGCCCTCGAGAATGTGGTGCTGCCGATGATCTATGCCGGCATTCCCCATGACGAGCGCCAGCAGCGGGCCCGCGAAGCGCTGACCCGGGTGGGCCTGGGCCAGCGGCTGGCCAACAAACCCAACCAACTGTCAGGTGGTCAGCAGCAACGGGTGGCCATCGCCCGGGCAATCATCAACAACCCGGCGTTGCTGCTGGCCGACGAACCCACCGGTGCCCTCGACTCGCGCACCACTGGCGAAGTGCTGGACATCTTTGATGACCTTCACCGCAGTGGCATCACCGTGGTGATGGTCACCCACGAAGACGATGTGGCTGCTCGCGCCCAGCACGTGGTTCACTTTCGCGATGGACGGATTGCGGCCTGAAGCCCCGTCAGCTGTTGGGGCAGCCATTGACCAATGGTTTGCCCTTGAAGCGATCGTCCATCCACTGCAGGTAGAACGGCTCAGAAGCGGTAGGGGTTGAGAAGTGGGTGTTGTTGCCCGGCAGTTCGTTGCGGCTGATCACCGCCCCCTGGTTGCAGGCTGCCTCGAAATAGAGCTTGTGCATCACCGGTGGCACCACGGTGTCCTGGTTGCCCCAGTAGATGACGACCGGAGCCATGGGCTTAAGACCCGGTGACTGCTTCTGGATGGCTTTGACCCAGGCCAGGGCATTGGTCGGCGTGGCCTTGAGCATTTGTTTGTAGCTGTTGCCGTAGCTGTAGCTGAATGACGCGCTCAGCTCGTGGATGCACTTGCGCCGCATGATCGCGTTGATCTGGCGAGTGGCCTGGGGTGTCAGCAAGTCACTCATGTTCAGACCTGGCTCGGCTGCGGCCAGGCCCCAGTAGAACATCATCAGATGGGTGAAGTTGAAGACGTTCCCGCCCATCTGGCTGTTGAACGCCTGAATCAACGTTGCCGCTTCTGCTTCGGTGGTGATCCCAGTCGGCATCTGAATGCCGATGTCTTCTGGGGCCATCGCCACAAAACCGAGGATGTCGATCGGCGCCACGCCATCGCTCGATTGGGCGTAGGCACCCTGACCGGCGGCGCCGAGGGTGGCGCCGCCGCCCTGGCTCCATCCGTAGACGATGGCCTTGTCGCCGGCCTGGGCTGGCTTGAAATCACGCGCGGCGCGTAGGGCATTGATCACGTCACGGCCGTTGGAGACGGTCTGGGCGTATTGGTGATCTCCGGGGCCTCCCAGCCCCTGGTAGTCGGTGGCCACGATCACGTAGCCCTTGTTGAGCAGCGCGTCCATGGCCGGCAGGCCAAAGTCGCTCCAGCTGGTGCCGCTGGGCAGCAGGATCTGGTTGAGGGGCTGGGCCGGTTCGGGCAGTTGGCTGGGGCCGCAGCGGCGGGCGGTGCCGGTGGTGCCATGGGCCCAGGCCAGGAGCTTGCGGCCGCCAGCCGGCGCGGGTGCCGTTGGCACAGCGATCACGGCGGTGACAACGGTGCGCCGATCGGCCCCATCACTCGAGACATAGGCGATGCGCCAGGCCTTGCTGCCCGGCACGGTGCTCACGGCCGGTTCGAAGGCCAGCACCTTGCCCAGGGGCTGACCCTCGGGGTTGAGCTTGGTGGTGTTGGCGTAGAAGGGCTCCAGGTACACCTCGGGGCTGGCCGCCACCTGGGGGGCTGGGGCCAGGCCCAGGGCGGCGGCGCCCAGCAGTGAGGCGATGAGTCGGGCGCCAGGAGCCTGGTTGCGCGATGCGGTGGTCACGGTTTTTGCGAGCAACCAAGATCGTTCGATCATGCCGTTCCCGCTCCCAGCTGGCGAGCGAATTCAGCTCTTGGCCGGGCGCTGCAGGGCTTTGACCAGCTCGCCCATCAGCAGGGCAATCGCATCGCTGCCTTTGGCGCCGCTGCCGGGGTCTAGATCGCCGGGATCCACCGCCACCCAGCCGCCGCTGCCGGGTAGCCGCACTTCAAAGTGCAAATGCGGGCCGGTGCTCAGGCCGGTGCTGCCGACCCGGCCGATCACCTCGCCCTGGCGCACCTGTGCGCCGGCTTTGACGTACAGCTCGCTGAGGTGGCCGTACAAGGTGCGCCGCCGCGGACGGTCGTGTTCCACCTCGATCGCCAAGCCGTAGCCACCGGCCAGGCCGCTGCTGATCACCCGGCCCGCCAGAGCGGCCACCACCGGCGTGCCCTCGGGGGCGGCCAGGTCCTTGCCGGCATGCAGCAGCCAGTTGCCCAGGATCGGGTGCGGCCGCCAGCCAAAACCGCTGCTGGTGGTGGCTGATCCGATCAGCGGAAACAGCAGGCTGCGGTTGCCGTTGCCCAGGATCGGTGCGGGCCTGGGGGTCACCCCAAACACATCGCTGAGCCGAAAGTTGCCGCCCGACCCGGCCAGCAGGGCCGACACGGGCACGGTCAGCGGTGCCAGCGGCCTGCCGTCGGCCCCAAGCCGTTCCACGCCACCCTCCCTGAACCGTTCACCGCCACCAAAGCGGCCGCGCCAGCGCAGCACCACCCCCGTGCGGCATTCCTGGGCCGACAGCGCACCGCTGCGGCAGGCCTGCTGATGGGACGGCACATCAAAGGGTGTAGCCACGGCCCCGTTGCGAAAGCGAGCCCGTTCGGCCGGCGTGACCACGCCGTCGCGCACCAGATCGTCGAGCGAGGCATCAAAGCTGCGGGGCGCCTGGTGGCGCAATTGCTGCGGATCCGGTCGCAGGGGCTCGGCTGCCGTGGCCGAACCCGCGGGCGGCAGCTGGGGTTGCAGGGGTTGATCTTGGCCGTTGGCCCAGGCCAGACCCGCACCCAGCACCGGTAACACCAGAACGAACAAGGGTGCTCGCCTCGAGCGCGGCTGCGGCACGGTCTGAGCTGACGGATCAGCTCACCACCTTAGAGAGCCTGGGCACATGTCAAAAAAACCACCTCTGGTGTGGCGACACGCTCAGAGAGCGGCCGAGCCCTGCTCACCGGTGCGGATGCGCACGACCTGGTCGACGGGCGAGACGAAGATCTTGCCGTCGCCGATCTCGCCGCTGCGGGCAGCGTTGCTGATCGCGTTGACGGCGGCCTCCACCTTGTCGTCGTTGACGACGGTGGTGATGTGCACCTTGGGAATGAATTCGACGGTGAATGCATTGCCGCGGTAGCGCTCCACCTGCCCTTTCTGGCGGCCAAAGCCGCGCACATCGCGGATGGTCATGCCAACGATGTCGATGGCGAGCAGGGCTTCTTTGATGGCGTCGACCTTGGAGGGCCTGACCACCGCAGTGATCTGTTTCATCGAACTGGGCCTCTCAGAAGGTCATGGGGTCGTAGGCCTCTTCGCCATGGGCTACGAAGTCCAGACCGCGATCTTCCTGCTCGGGGGTGACCCGCAGGCCGACGGTGGCGCCGACGATCCAAAGAATGATCGCGGTGCCGATGCCGACAAAGCCATAGCTGATCAGCACGGCCTTGACGTGCGCCACGAACAGGGCTGCGTTGCCCCCGTTGGCCAGGATTTCGGCCGATTTGGGGAAGTAATCAGCAGGCACCAGGGCTGGAACCGCCAACAGGCCGGTCAGCAGGGCACCGATGGTGCCGCCGACGCCGTGCACGGCATAGGCATCGAGGGAGTCATCGAATTGGATGGCAGCCTTGATCTGCACAGCGATGTAGCAGGCTGTCGCTGTGGCCACGCCGATGATGAACGCCTGAGGCATGTAGACAAAGCCCGCCGCGGGCGTGATGCCCACCAGCCCGGCCACAGCACCGGTGGCGGCACCCACGGCGGTGGGCTTGCCATCGCGGAACCATTCGATCAGGCACCAGGTCAGCAGTGCGGCCGAGGCCGACAGGGTGGTGGTTAGGAACGAGAAGCCGGCACCTTTGGCCGCAAAGTAGCTAGCGCCGTTGAAGCCGAACCAGCCAAACCAGAGCAGACCGGCACCCAGCAGGATGAAGGGCACGTTGTGGGGGGGGCGCTTGCTGCCCGGGAAGCCCGTACGGGGTCCGACGATGGCAGTGGCCACCAGGGCGCCGACCCCGGCAGCGATGTGCACCACGGTGCCGCCGGCAAAGTCAATGGCGCCGATTTGACCGAAGGGGCCAAGGTAACCACCACCCCAGACCATCTTGGCCATCGGGCAGTAGATGAACAGGCTCCACAGCAGGGAGAACCAGAACCACGCCTTGAAGTTGATGCGCTCCACCAGAGCGCCTGAAATCAGAGCTGGGGTGATGATCGCAAACATGCCCTGGAACAGGGCAAACGACGACGCCGAAATGGCGAAGCCATCGGCCAGTGGCGCATCACCAAGAGCGCCGCCGACGCCGTTGAGCCACATCTGGCCCAGGCCACCGATGAAGGGGCTCTTGAAACCGGTGTCAAAGGCCAGTGAATAGCCGACGATCACCCAAACAACACCGATGAGTCCCATCAGGAAGAAGCTCATCATCATCGTGTTGAGCACGTTCTTGGCGCGGGTGAAGCCGCCGTAGAAGAACGCCAGACCAGGGGTCATCAGCAGCACCAGGGCCGACCCCATCAGCATCAGCAGGGTGTCGGCGCCGTCGGTGGGAAGTTTCTGCAGGGCAGCCTTGGCCGAGCCCGCCATCAGCGGCAGCAGGCCGGCACCGAAGGCCAGCAGCATCACGGCATAACGCTTGAGCTCAGGTTCGTGGACCTTCGCCAGCACCTTGGTGCGAAAACGGTCAAAAACAGCCAACGGGGTGGGTCCACCGCCAGCCATGGGGACTTGGGCCATGAAGGACGTCGACCTCCAATGTTCACCAAGCCACAATCCGCGACGGTGGTGGCCTCAGGCGTAACAACCGACACCGTTTGCAGAACGGTTCAGTCGGCAAGCAGGCACCCACTGAACGCGAGTGCCTGCCGTTGGAGAGACGCTGAACCCTACTTCGCCGAAGCGAAATCCGGATAAGCCTCCATGCCGTGCTCACCGATGTCGAGGCCTTCTTTTTCCTCGGTTTCGGTGACGCGGATCCCGCCGAAGAGGGCGCCGATGATCGACCAGGCGATCCAGCTGGTCACGATGGCGAAGATTGCAAACGCGACCACACCGACGATCTGGAAACCCAGCTGGGCAAAACCGTGGCCGGTGAACAGGCCCTTGTCCACGTTGAACAGACCGACAGCCAGGGTGCCCCAGATGCCGCAAGTGCCGTGGACCGAGAAAGCACCTACCGGATCGTCAATGCCGAGCTTGTCGATGATCGCCACCGAAAACACGACCAGCACACCGGCGATAAAGCCAACGACCCAGGACGCGGGCATCGAGAAGGCATCGCAACCTGCCGTCACCCCGACCAGGCCGGCCAGGATGCCGTTGATGGTCATGGTCAGGTCAGGCTTGCCGCCGGTGAACTGGCTCAACAGGGTGGCGGCGATGCCACCGCCGGCAGCACCCAGGGTGGTGGTTACGGCGATGTAGGGAACTTCGGGAGCCAGGGACAGCCAGGAGCCGGGATTGAAGCCGTACCAGCCGATCCACAGGATCAGGCAACCCAGGGTGGCAATGGCCAGGTTGTGGCCGGGGATGGCCTGGGGTTTGCCATCAACGAATTTGCCAATGCGGGGGCCGAGCAGCATGGCTCCCACAAGACCCGCCCAGGCACCAAACGAGTGGACAACGGTGGATCCGGCGAAATCGATGAAGCCAAGCTTGTTGAGCCAGCCTTCGCCGACGTTCCACTGCCAGGACCCGGAAATGGGATAGATAATTCCGACCAGGATCAACGAGAAAATGACGAATTCCCCGAACTTGATCCTTTCGGCCACAAGGCCCGAAACGATCGTGGCGGCGGTGCCTGCAAACGCAGCCTGGAACAGAAAGTCCACGCTTGGGACAAGGGAGCCTTCGGTCACCATCTCGGGGGTGACAGCAGGATCGAAGAACAGACCACCAAACTTGAACCAACCGGGAATCACCCAGTCGGCGTTGTACATGATCTTATAGCCGATGAACCAGTAGGCCGTCACAGCTAGAGCGAAGACGATCAGGTTCTTGGCCAGGATGTTGACGGCGTTTTTCTGGCGACACATCCCCGCTTCGACCATGGCGAAGCCGGCGTTCATGAAGATCACCAGGATCGCGCAGATGAACAGGAACAGGTTGTTGGCCAGGAAGGCCGGTGTTAGTTCCGGGAGTTCAGCCGCGTGCGCTGCAAGGTTGAACAAGCCAAGCCCGAACAGGGCGATGGGCACACAGGCGAGCCAGGCGATGGTCTTGGATGAGGTCAGGCCACGGATCTTGCGCATCAGCAGCGGTGGGGCCTCCAGCAGACTGGCCTGCTGGAGGCTTTTCGGCTGACGCTGCCGCGGATGCGGGGAGGCAACGGTCATATCGAGCGTTTGGGTGGACGGCGGGTGGGTCCGCCGGAATCCCGATGATTTGCGAGAACGGCGCGCGATGTGGTTGCCGTTGATACGAAACCAAGAAGTTTCTGCCCATTGCTGGCCTTGGCTCGCCTTCGCTTTCGGCTGATCGAGTGCGAGGGGATACAGATGCGCTGTCTCGCTTTGTTAAGAGATGGTCGATATGTTCATTGCGAACATTTTTGCTGCGTTAATTTTGCATCGAAGGACAAAACGTTGGGTGAGCCGCCCCTGGGCCCTGGTTCACCGGAAGTAGCCCCACCGCAAGGCGAAGCAACGCTCCTTCCCACGAAGCGGAACTTGCAACCGACCCTTCGAGGCCCAAGCCCCATGACCAAACTCCAGTACCGCGGTGTTGCCTATGACAACGCCGCCCATGACCAACCCTCTGCCGCTCCCGTTGAGCACACCTATCGCGGTCAGCACTTCGACGCTCCCCTGAAGCACGAAGCGGCTGCCGTCGATGCCACCGTGGAGTTGCAGTACCGCGGCCATCACTACCATCACCAGGCCGCCGAGGCCGCTGCCCAGGTCAACAACGGCTGAACGGTTTAACCGCTGAGCAGCGGAACGGCTGAACGGTTACAACGGCTGCCACGTCAACCCGCTCCACCCAGTCCAATGGGTGGAGCTTTGTTGTGGGCTGATGCTGGATCTGCTGCTGATCGAAATGGGCGCGGCCTTCCTGATCCAGCCCCGCTCGATTCTGGGAGTGGTCTGGCTGCAGACCCACTTTGAGCCAGCCACCTGGGATCTGATCTGCTCAGGACGGGTGCGCTTGAGCGCTTGCCACCAGGCGAGCCTCTGCGCCGATGCCGAGGCGGCAGGTCTGAGGCTGGGATGCCTTCGGGCGCCGGCGGTTCCAGCCTGCTGAGGCATGTCCCAGCCATCAAAAAGCCCGGCCGCAAGGGCCGGGCCGGACTTGATGGTGGGCTGATGTGGGCCGATCGGGCGTCGCCTGATCAGGCAACAGCAGCGGCAGCGCGATCGAAGTAGGTGCCGATTTCGCTCATCAGAGCGGAGCAGTCACCGGGGGTGATGCCGTTGCGATCGTTGGCGATCGAGATGGCGGCGTCCTTCATCTTGCGGATGCCTTCGGCCACGGAAGCGCCAGGAACGCCCAGAGCCAGATAGGTCTCACGCAGGCCGTTCAGGCAGCGGTCTTCCAGCACGGAAGCGTCGCCGGTGAAGATCGCGTAGGTCACGTAGCGCAGCACGATCTCCATGTCGCGCAGGCAAGCAGCCATGCGACGGTGGGTGTATGCGTTGCCGCCGGGGGCGATCAGAGCGGGCTGCTGGTCGAACAGTTCGCGAGCAGCGTTGGTGACGATCTTGGAAGCGTTGGAGGTGATGCGGTTCACAGCATCCATACGCTTGAAGCTGTCGCCAACCATCGCCGAAAGGGCGTCGATTTGACCAGCGTTCAGGAATTCGCCGCGGGCATCAGCCTGGGCAACGA
>JBJOHB010000159.1:0-7524 GCA_046047915.1 Cyanobacteriota bacterium | reverse complement strand
CTGGGGGCACGGCACAGGGCGCGCCCTGGGCCGCCAGCTCACAGCCCAACACCTGCTGCAGCGACGCGGCGATGCCCACCGGGGGCTCGGCTGCTGGCTCCAGCCCACTGCGGATCTGCTGGGCCAGGGCCCTGTCCCCGCCCAGCTGTTCGAGCAGGGCCCAGGTGCGCTGCTGCTCGAGCGGCAATGGGGAGGACGAGGCAGCCTGGCGGGCCAGCTCCTGGCGCAGCTGCCGGCGGGGATCAGCGCCCAGCAGCAGTTTCGCCAGCGACGGCGGCACCGCCGGTTCAGCCAACACCGCCAGCTCCTGCTGGCGCAGCAGCAGGGCATTGCCGACCGATGGACGCTCAAGGCTGCCAAGCAGGCCGTTGAGCCACAGCAGTAGACACAGCGCCAGGCTCAGCAGGGCCAGCACCCCCTTGAGACTGCGCCAGGCATCGGCCGGTGGGGGTTGGCTGCTCATGTCCGGCGGGGATGGACTGGTGGATCGATCCAGCGATTCTCCAGGCAGACGCCGCAGAACCGCTCCAATACAGTGCATCCCCAGCAGCAGCCAGTCCGTGTCGCTTCGGCTTGTGTTGGTCCGCCATGGGCTGAGCAGCTTCAACCTTGAGCAGCGCATCCAGGGCCGTGATGACCTCTCGACACTGACCCCCCAGGGGCACGAGCAGGCCCGCCTGACCGGCGAGGCCCTGCACGAGTTGACCCTCGACGCCGCCTACTGTTCGCCCCTGCGGCGGGCCCAGGACACGGCCCTGACCCTGCTGGCTGCCCAAGGGCAAGCGATCGAGCCAATCCCCGATCCACTGCTGCTGGAGATCGACCTGGCCCCATGGAGCGGCTTGACCCGCGAGGAGGTCAGGGCCCGATTCGCCGACGATGAACGCCTCTGGCGAACCGCCCCCCATCAGCTGGAGCTGGCCGACAGCAGTGGACAGCGCGTCAAGCCGCTGCTGGCGTTGATGGACCAGGCCGAGCGGTTCGTGCAACGGCTGCGGACTGACCACAGCGCCGCCCTGCGGGATGAAGCCCAGCAGACCGTGCTGGTCGTCGCCCACAACGCGATCCTGCGAACTCTGGTGCTGCAGTTGCTGGGCCTGCCGGCCGAGCAATTCCGCCGCCTGCGGATCGACAACGCCTCGGTGTCGGTGTTCAACCTGGGCGCGGCCGGAGTTCAGATCGAATCCCTGAACAGCACGGCCCACCTGGGCCAGGCCCTGCCCGAGCGCAGCTCCGGCCCCCGGCTTTTGCTGGTGCGCCATGGCGAGACCGACTGGAACCGTCAGGGACGCTTCCAGGGCCAAATCGACATCCCGCTCAATGCCAATGGCCAACGGCAGGCGGAGGCAGCCGGCAGGGCCCTGGCCGCGGTGCACATCGACCGGGCCTACACCAGTGCCATGGCCCGCCCGCGCCAGACGGCCGAGGCCATCCTGCGCTCCCACCCCGGAGTGCCCCTGACCAGCAGCCAGGGTTTGGTCGAGATCGGCCATGGCCTGTGGGAGGGCCGGCTCGAATCCGAGATCGCCGCCGGCTGGCCCGAGCTGCTGGCCTCCTGGAAACAAGCCCCCCAGACCGTTCAAATGCCGGAGGGCGAAACCCTGCAACAGGTCTGGGACCGGTCCCTGCAGTCGTGGCAGCGCATCGCCAGCTCGCTGGCGGCGGGCGAGACCGCTCTGGTGGTGGCCCACGACGCCGTCAACAAGACCATCCTCTGTGCCTTGCTGGGGCTGACACCGGCCGACATCTGGATGATCAAACAGGGCAATGGCGGCATCACCGTGATCGATTACCCGCAGGGCCCCGGTTCAGCACCGTTGGTGGCGGCGATGAACCTCACCCATCATCTTGGGGGTGTCCTCGATCGCACGGCCGCCGGGGCCCTCTGAGACCCATGGCGCCGGTCTGAGCTGCCCGATGCCTGCCCCTTGTGCCCACTGGCTGCAGAATCTGCGCATCCTGGCGGGCCCCGGCCAGGCCGTGGCGACCGGCGAAGCCCTGATCAGCACAGGCGGCGAACTGCTCGCCCTGGGCGAACCCGCCAGGGTGCAGGCCGAAGCCCTGGACCTGCACCCCCGCGACACACACGGGTGGCTGCTGGCGCCGACCCTGGTGGACCCCCACAGCGTGCTCGAGCAACCACGGCTGGGGCGGGCCGAATCGTTAAGCAGCCTGGCGACCGCTGCCGCCCGCGGCGGCTATGGCCAAGTGGCCCTGTTGCCGTGGGGCGTGCCACCCCGCGATCATCCCGATCAACTGACCCTCAGCTGGCCAGACCCGCTGCGGCTGCACCTGTGGGCCAGCCTGAGCCGGGGCGACAGCGACCAGGAGCTGTCAGCCCACAGCGAGCTGCTGAGCGCCGGGGCCATCGGCCTGGCGGGCGGCGCCGAACTCGGCTCCACGCCGTTGTTGCAGCGCAGCCTGCAGCTGGGTGAAACGGGCGAGAGGCCCCTGTTGCTGGCGCCGCGGCAGCGCAGCCTCAACGGCGGCGGCCTGGTGCGCGAGCGAGTAGAAGCCCTGCGGGCGGGCTGGCCGATCGATCCGGTCTGCAGTGAAACCCTGCCCCTGGCCACCCTGATCAACCTGCAGCACAGCCACCCACAACGGCGACTGGTGGCGATGAACCTCTCCACCGCCGAGGCGGTGGAGGCCCTGGCAGCCGCCAGCTGCCCGCCGCTGGCCACGGTGCATTGGTGGAACCTGCTCACCGACAGCGGCGCGCTGCATCCCACCAGCAATGGCTGGCGCCTGGAACCGCCCCTGGGGGGCCCCGGTGATCGCGCGGCCCTGCGGGCCGGCCTGGCTTCGGGGGTGATCACCGCGGCAGCGGTGCACCATCAGGCCCTGGATGCCGAAGAGCAGCTGCTGCCGATCGACCAGCGACGGGTTGGCCTGGCCGGCCACGGCGTGGTGCTGCCGCTGCTCTGGCAGGCGCTGGTCCAGGCGGACCACTGGCCGATCGAGCACCTGTGGCAGATCCTCTGCTGGGGCCCCTGCACCCTGCTGGGGCTGCCCCCTGAGGTGCTTGAACCCGGTGGCCGTCGCTGGCTGCTGTTTGACCCCCAGGCCTGCTGGCCCTGGCCCGCCGCCGGCAACGGCTCGCTGGCCGCCAACCAGCCCCTGGCTCCCGGGACCGTGGTCCAGGGGCTGGTGCGGGCCAGCGGCCTGCTGCCCAGCGCAGACTGGCGCCTCGACTGACAGCCCTCAGAGGCTGCCGCTGCGATCAAAGGGGAACAGACGCCAAAAGGCCCGTCCCAGGATCTCGGAATCGGGCAGAAACGGGCCGCCGGGCCAGAAGCGCGCATCCCAGCTGTTGGACCGGTTGTCGCCGAGCACGACCACATGGCCAGGAGGGACAACCGTGTCCAGGGTCTTGCAGCCCGGCAAGCTGCGCCCATCAAAGGGGCAGTAGTTGGTGACGTAGGGCTCTTGGAGGGCCTGACCGTTGATCGCAACCCGGCCGCTGGGATCGACGCTGATGCGCTCCCCGGGCAGGGCGATCACCCGTTTGATGTAGGCATCACAAGCTGGATCGCTGAGCCCGGGGATTTTGTTGACCAGAGGGATGTTGCTGGTTAGGCAGGCCAGAGCCCCGGGCTTTCTGCCCCCAGAGAGCACCGGATCAAAGGCATGGGGCGCCCGGAAGACGACGATCTCCCCACGGCGGGGCGTGCGATTGCGGTATGTCAGCTTCTCGACCAGCAGCCGATCCTCGATCTGCAGCCCGGGCAACATCGAACCCGAGGGGATGTAGCGCGCCTCGACCAGCAGGTGGCGAATGCCCAGAGCCACCGCCAGGGTGATCAGCACACTGCGCCAGAAGGGCCAGGGGCTTTCCGATGGCTGGGGGTTGGCTGGTGCCGACGGCTCGACACCAGGAGGACTGGATTCACCGCTGTGGTCAGCCAAGGAAAGCGCTGCTGAGAAGGGCCGGACAGGGCAGATTAGGCAGACGTCGACACCCCCACGCATGGCCCGACCGCGTTGGCATGCGCTGCGCTCGTCCAACCGCAGTGCCCTGGGGGTGGGCTGGGACCGGTTTGTCGCCCTCTGGGCCAGCCTCAACCTGCTCTGGGTGGCCTTTGACCTGAGCTACGTGCCGTTGCGCAACTTCTGGCTGCAGCGCAACCTCTACCCCCTGCCGGGGACGCCCGTGGTGATTCCCCTGGGGTTTCTGCCCGATGTGACGCCCTGGATCGACCCGATCAAAGGGATCGAACCCCACCGGGAAACCCAGGCTTACCTGAGCCGCTTCGCCCAGCTCGAGCAGGCGATGGCCGGTGCAGACAGCCAGCGTCTGAGTGCGACGCAGCAGCAGTTGCTGAACCGCCAGGCCGAACTCACCCGCGGCCTGATCGACAGCAACCCGTTTCTGGCCTCCAACAGCCCCGGCACCCTGGAAAAGATCAAGAGCCGGCTGCGGCAGCGGGCCGACGACGACTCAGCCAAGGCGGCCGCCACCCAACTGCTGAGCCCGGCCTGGCTGGCAGACAATCCGTGGACCCAGGAGCAACGGTTTTGGCGGCAGCAGATCCTGCCGCTGGTGGACACCAACTATTGGCGCTCCATCGATGAGAACGGGCGCCCCACCGATTACGTCTGGCGCCTCGACCTGCTGCTGTTCCAGAGCGTGTTTGCCCTGGACATCGCCCTGCGGGTGATCCGCCTGCGGCGCCGGCTGCCCGGGCTGAGCTGGCGCGACGCCCTGCTGCGGCGCTGGATCGACCTGCCGCTGCTGCTGCCCTTCTGGCGGTGGCTACGCCTGTTGCCCGTGGTCGAGCGCCTGCAGTCCTGCGGCCTGATCACGGTCGAACCGCTCAGGGCGGTGATCAGCCGGGCCGTGGTGGCCCTGCTGGCGCTCGAACTGTTTGAAGTGCTGGCGCTGCAGCTGCTTGACGGCAGCCAGTCGCTGATCCGCTCACGGCAGTGGCCCGAGCGGATTCGCGCCCTGCGCAGCCACCAGAGCGTGGGCACCACCGACGAGCGTGAGTTGGTGGCCCTGGTGCGCATCTGGGGGCCGCTGCTGCTGAGCCAGGTGGCACCGCGCCTGGCCCCCGAACTGCAGGGACTGCTCAGCTACAGCCTCAGGCAGAGCCTGCAGGGCACCGTCGTGCCGCCGCCGCTGCGGCAGCTGCAGCCCCTGCTGCAGGTTGAATCGGAGCTGAGCCGGCAGCTGGGGGCCGGCATGACCCGCAATCTGCTCGAGCTGTCACGCAACACCGGCAAGCAGCTGGCCCGCCGTGACACGGCCCAGCTGGAACTGGTGCAACGCTGCATTGACCGGTTCTGGGAAGAGCTGGCGGCGGCCCTCGAAAACGGGCCCGTGCTCAACCAGACCCAGGAGCTGCTCAGCGCCCTGGTCGAGAGCTTCAAGGGCACGTACCTGAGCCAGATCAAGCGCACCGGCGTCAGCTCCCTGATTGAAGAGCTCGATCAGCTGATGGCCCGCAACAATCAAGCCAGCGGAGGAATCAACCCAGCAGACCCTCCCAAGCCTCCAGCTTGAAACCGGTAAGAACCCGCTGGTCATCCGTGATCAGCACGGGCCGCTTGATCAGACGGCCATCAGCCGCCAAGGCCTCGAGCAGCTGCTGGTCGTCCAAGGCGGCTACGGCGGCTGCACCCAGCTCGCGGTAACGCTTGCCGCTGGTGTTGAGGAGAGCTTTGCGCCCCAGTTGATCCAGGGCCAGACGCAGTTCGGACGGCGTCGGTGGCTGCTGGGTGATGTCGATCGTCTCAACGGCCAGGCCCCGCTGGCGGAGCCAGCTCAGGGCCTTCAGGCAGGTGGAGCAGGCGGCGTAGCTGTAAAGCCTCAACGACCCACCAGAGCCTTGAGGGCCCCAACCAGGCTGTTGGAGCCTTTGCCGACGGCGTTGGCCGGGCGGGTGCGCACGGTCACGTCACCGTTGACGGTGGTGCGGCAGCTGAGGCGGAAGTTGGCAGGACGGTCAGCCAGGTACACCTCTTCGACATCGCTGCGGGGGGAGAGGTTCTGCATGCCTTCAACCACCTCCATCACGCAAGTGCCGCACTGGCCCAGACCACCGCAGTTGTTGAGATTGTTGAGGCCCTTGTACGGATTGATGCCAGCGTCGAGGGCAGCCTTGCGCAGGTTGGCCCCTTCGATGCAGCCGACCTGCTGGCCTTCCTGTTCGAAACGGATGGTGGGCACGGCTGCTGTGGGGGGAACGGGCGCCGCCCAACTTAAGCCACGCCGCCGTCCCGCGACACATTTGGACGCAGGACGGATAGGTTGCCAGGGCGATCCGCTCGCTGAATTCCGTGGCCGACCTGAGCCCTGACGCCGCAGCCGCTACCGAACAACAACCCGGGGGCTACGACCTGATCGTGCAGCAGCTGGTGCCGGGTTACGCCAGCCTGGCGCGCCTGGCGGTGGCGCTGCTGGCGGCCTCACCCCAAGCGGGCCGTCGCGGGGCGTCGGTGCTGGTGGCCGGTTGCGGCACCGGCGCCGAACTGCTCGAAGCCCGGGCCCAGCGCCCCGATTGGCAGCTGTGGGCAATCGATCCGTCCGCCGCCATGCTGGCCGAAGCCCAACGGCGCCTGGCTGGAGCCGGCGATGGGGCCAGCATCCACTGGCAACGAACAACCGTCGAGGACCTCGACGCCGATGGAAGCTTTGAGGGCGCCCTGTCGGTGCTGGTGCTCCAATCCCTGGCTGACGACGGCAGCAAGCTGGCCTTTCTGAGCGCCCTGGCCCGCAGCCTCAGGCCTGGGGGCCAGCTGGTGCTCGTCGATCTGATGGCTCCCGAACGCTCTCCGCTGCAACAACAGGTCGAAGCGGCCTGGCTGGGCTTCCAGAGCGCCAGCGGGGTGGACGCCGCCGCCGCCGCGGTCAGCGGGCTGACCCAGGGGGTGCACCCGATCGGCCAGAGCCGGCTGGCCGCCCTGGTCGAAGCGGCCGGATTCAGCGATCCAGCACCGATCTTTCAAGCGCTCAACGTCTGCGGCTTTCTGCTGCAGAAACTGCCCTGATCAGCCGTCGCCCAGGCAGCACTCAGGCGGCAGGCCGGGCCTGACCATGCTGATCGCGCCGGGAGGCGATCTCTGTGGGTCGCTCCTCGAACTGATCAAGCCGCTGGCGGATCACGCGCAGCTCATCAAGAATCGCGCTCAACAGCTGCTGGGTGGCTGTCGAGGGGGAGTTGAGGATCTCGACCGTGACCTCCTTGATCCGCAGCACGTCACGGGCAAAGCGGGCGACCTCGTTGGGGTGAAACAGCAGCGGATCCTTTTGATCGCTGCGGTATTCGGGGTTGAGACGGCGCGGATTGAACGGAGGGTTGAGATTGCGCGGGTCGGTGTTGGTGTAGCGATACACCGATGCCCGTGATCGATTGAGGGCTTTCTGAACGTCATCGATGCCGATCAAGGCATCGGCTTCGCCGCTGTCCGCGGCCATCAGGGGGGGCTGTCCCAGCTCTGCACCAGTGGCCAGGGGACCGCCCAGGCCGCCTTGGGGCATCGTCTGGGGAAGCATGAGACGACCGTGGGAACCTCGGGACG
>JBJOHB010000158.1:0-4602 GCA_046047915.1 Cyanobacteriota bacterium | reverse complement strand
AGGGCGGCGATGTTGACCAGGGTGGCGATCGCCTCTTCGGCGGTGGGGGGCTTGCCGATCGTGTGCAGGCCGCAGGGCAACAGCCGGCTCTCGATCTCCATCAGCTGGCGGTAGACCGCCCCCACGACACCATCACGGCCATCGAGGTCCAGCTCGGAGGCATCGACCTCGGGCAGCTCGACATCCTTGTCGAGATTGCACTGACGTGAGGTCTCGACAATGGCGTTGACGATCTGCACACCTCGGGAGCTCTCACGCAACTGCTGGTAGCTGCCCACCAGCTCGCCCAACTCCTTGAGGCCCTTGTAGAGGCCGGCGTTTTCGGCCGGAGGCGTCAGATACGAGATCGTCTCGGCGTAACCGCGCCGTTTGGCGATCGTCGCCTCACTGGGGTTGTTGGCGGCGTAGTAGTAAAGGTTCGGCAGGGCCCCGATCAACGAATCGGGATAGCAGGTTTCGCTCATGCCCATCTGCTTGCCGGGCATGAACTCGAGCGAACCGTGGGTGCCGAAGTGCAGCACCGCATCAGCGCCCCACACCTTCTCCAGATAGGTGTAATAGGCGGCAAAGCCGTGGTGGGGGCTGGCACTGCGCGAGTAGAGCAGCCGCATCGGGTCACCCTCGTAGCCGAAGGTGGGCTGCACGCCGACAAACACGTTGCCGAAGTGGCGGCCGTAGATCAGCAGGTTGGTGCCGTCGCTGTTGAGGTTGCCGGGGGGCTTGCCCCAGTTCTCTTCGAGGCGCTGCGAATAGGGCGTCAGGCGCTCGTACTCCTCAACGCTCATGCGGTGGGCGATCGCCAGTTCGGGGGCACCCTCCATCGCCTCAGGGTCCTTGAGAACCGCGTCCATCAGCTCCTTGCTGGTCTTGGGCAGGCCGCTGACGTCGTAGCCCTTGGCGGCCATCTCCTCCATCACCCGGTGGATCGAGCCGAACACGTCCAGGTAGGCGGCGGTGCCGACGTTGCCCTTGTCGGGGGGGAAGCTGAACACCGTGATCGCCAGCTTTTTGTCGCTGCGAGGCTTGATCCGCAGCGAAGCCCAGCGAATGGAACGCTCGGCGATCGCATCGACCCGGTCCTGCAGGGTGTGGGCCTTGCCAGTGGCATCGTCGCGGCCGCTGAGCACGATCGGCTCGATCGCGCCGTCGAGCTCGGGGATTGCGATCTGCAATGCCACCTGCACCGGGTGCAGGCCCAGGTCGCTCTCCTCCCACTCCTGGGTGGTCTGGAACACCAATGGCAACGCCACCATGTAGGGGCGATTGAGCTTCTTGAGCACCTCGATCGCCTTGGGATGGTCCTGCCGGGCCGGGCCGCCCACCAGGGCGAAACCGGTCAGCGAGACGACGCCATCGACCAGGGGCTGATCGGGATTCAGCGGGTCATAGAAGAAGGCATTGACCGGCTTGGTGAAGTCGAGGCCGCCGCAGAACACCGGGATCACGGTGGCGCCGCGGTACTCGAGCTCCTGGATCACCGCCACGTAGTGGGCGTCATCGCCGGTGACGATGTGGCTGCGCTGCAGCACCAGACCGATCACCGGACCCTTGCGGGCCTTGTCGCTGAGATCGGAGCGGCTGGCGGTCCAATTGAGGTACTCCTTGAGGTCCTCGAACATCGAGGGAGCCAGGGGGTGCCAGATGCCCAGGTCGGGGAACACCACCGGCTCGGCCACCTGGAGCTCTGGGCGATCGGCAGCACTTCTGGGGAAGACATATTTGTCAGCCAACATCAACAGGAAATTCCTGAGGTTGTCCGGCGTGCCACCCAGCCAGTACTGGAAGCTGAGCATGAACGAGCGGGCATCCTGCGCCTTCTCGACGGGCAGGTACTTGAGGACCGTCGGCAGGGTGTTCAGCAGCTTCAACATCGCGTCCTGGAAGCCGGCGCCGCCGGCCTCCTTGCGCTTTTTCATGAAGCTGGCGATGGCCGACTTGCTCTGGCCGAGCTGGGCCATCGAAAACGTGCCCAGCTTGTTGAGGCGCATCACCTCGGGCATCGATGGGAACACCACCGCCGCCTTGAGGCGATCGCGGTGGGGCGCCACGGCGTCGACCACCTTCTGGGCCAGGTCCTCAATGAAGATCAGCGAGGCGATGAACACGTCGGCCGCGGCCACATCGGCGCAGAAATCGGCGTAGTTGACCGGATCGCGCAGCTCCTCGATCAGGTAGCCGCTCAGCTCGATCGCCAGGGGACCGTTCTGGTCGTTGAGGCTGGTGGCCGCCTGGGTCAGGGCGTTCTGGTACTGGGGCTCGAGCACCACGTACACCGCCTTCATCACGGTGCCCTGATGACCCGCTGCAGGGCTGACCCGACGGTTGGCGGAACGGACCTGCGTGAACATGCGGCCAGATTGAGCAATGTGAAGGAGCCTACGAAGGCCTCGGCCGCGTTGCGAGCAAACCGGGGCATCGCTTCACAGCCACGACCGGCCGCACCGGCCACCCAGCACCTGGCACCCATAGGCTTCGCGGGATCGGCATCCGTGCCACGCCTCCCCGCATCAGCGCCCCACCATGAGCAGTGATCAGCCCGCGCGCAGCGATCAGCCCGCCGCAACCCTGATTCCCGTCGTGGTGGCCGGAGCCCTGGGCCGCATGGGTGCCGAGGTGATCAAGGCCGTCACAACCGCCCCAGACTGCGAACTGGTGGCGGCCATCGACACCACCGCTGGCAAGGAGGGGGCCGACGTCGGGCTTGAGCTCGGCCTGGGCGAACTCGAGGTGGCCATCACCGCCGACTTTGAAGGCGCCCTCTGTCTGGCCAGCCAGAACGCCCGCCACAGTGGCCCCGGCGGCGGCGCCGTGCTGGTGGATTTCACCCACCCCAGCGTCGTCTACGAGCACACGCGTGGCGCGATTGCCTATGGCGTGCACCCGGTGATCGGCACCACCGGGCTGAGCCCCGAGCAGCTCCAAGACCTGGCTGTCTTTGCCGACAAAGCCTCCATGGGGGGCGCCGTGATCCCCAACTTTTCGGTGGGGATGGTGCTGCTGCAGCAGGCCGCTGCGGCTGCCGCGCGCTTCTACGACTTCGCCGAACTGACCGAGCTGCACCACAACCGCAAGGCCGACGCCCCCAGCGGCACCTGCATCAAGACCGCTGAACTGATGGAGGAGCTGGGCAAAGCGTTCAACCCACCGCAGGTCGACGAGCACGAAAGCCTGCCGGGGTGCCGCGGCGGCCTGCGCGACAGCGGCCTGCGCCTGCATTCGGTGCGGCTACCGGGGCTGGTGGCCCATCAGGAGGTGATGTTTGGTGCGCCGGGCGAGACCTACACCCTGCGCCACGACACCATCGACCGCAGCGCCTACATGCCCGGCGTGCTGCTGAGCGTGCGCAAGGTGCGCCAGCTCGGCGGGCTGGTCTACGGCCTGGAACGGTTGCTCTAGGCGACCGCCCAGGGACAAAGCCGCCTGAACGCGGCACCATGACCAGCAGTTTCCGGATGCTGACCCGGCGATGCTGATTCCGCTGCGACCCGGTGAACTGCCCCGTCTGATCCCGGCGGTGGCGACTGGTCCACAGTTCAGTGCCTGCAGCGGCGACCCGCGCAAACTGCTGCAGCGGGTCCTGATCGCGGTGATCGGCGGGGTGATCTCGTTGCTGCTCAGCCAGAGCCTGTTTTCGAGCCGCTGGGGCCCGGTCTGGCTGGTGGTCGGCTTCGTGTTTCTGCTCTACGTGCTGTGGGGACCGATCCTGGAGGCGGGCCGCCGCAATGCCACCCTGCGGCGCTACCCGGCAGCAGCCATCTTTGAAGGCACCGTGGCCGACATCGAGCAGCGCGAGGTGGTCGAAAACCGGCGTGAGCAGGCCGACAACAGCGGTCGGCTGCAATTGGTCGAAAACACCCGAACCTGGCTGAGCCTGGATCTGGAAGACGAGGACGGGTACCTGGGCAAAATCCGCTTCCCGATGGAGAAGAAGCACCAGCAGATCCGTCGCGGCATGGTGGTGCGAACCCTGGTGCTCAGCGAGCGCAGCGACTTTTCCCGCATCGGCGCCATCAGCGATGCCTGGCTGCCCCAGCTCAAACTCTGGGCCGGTGACTACCCCTACCTGCTGCGCCCAGCCTTTGAGGAGCTCTGCCTCAGGCGCCTGCGCTGAACAGGCGCCTGCGCTGAAACCGCAAGTCCACGGCTGAAGCCCCCCCCCCTCGCGACGTGAAGCCGCGGGGAAGAGCTGGTCAACCGGCCTATGCCGATCTCGGCACGCTGACATCACGGCACGGCTGCATCACGGCATGGCTGCATCACGGCATCCCGGCATCAACGTGCCGAGATCGACAGGAGCGCGAAAAGAAACCACCGAACCCCATCGGGCCTTTGTCTCAAGGTTCTGGCTGGAGGTTCTGGCTAGAAGTTCCGCCTGGGACCCCTGAAGGTCACCCACCTGAGGACATGCCTGAGGCCACCCTTCTGAAAGAGGGGGCAATCCTGGTTTGCACCTGGATCCTGGTTTGCTCCTGGATCCAGCTTTCCAGAACCGAGCCCTGGACCAACCCCACGGGGAAATGGCAGGGAACCGCACACGGCCCCAGGGCCACATGGCCTCAGGGCCGCCACACGTCGACAGGCCCGCTGGGCAACGAAAGCCGC